>JAUYJC010000199.1 GCA_030688735.1 Deltaproteobacteria bacterium | reverse complement strand
TCATGGTGCGGGGAATTGATCGGCAAAACATCTTCCTGTCGGATGCCGATCGAAATGACCTGCTCTGCCGCCTGGGAGAAGGGGTGTTGCGGTCTGGCCTGAGGGTCTACGCGTGGGCGCTGATGTCAAATCATTTCCACGTCCTTTTGCGCTCGGGATCGGAAGGACTTTCTACGACGATGCGCCAGCTCCTCACCGGCTATGCGGTGCGGTTTAACCGGCGGTACCGGCGTTGGGGGCATCTGTTTCAGAACCGCTACAAGTCGATTCTGGTCGAGGAGGATTCGTATCTGCTGGAACTCGTGCGCTACGTTCATTTGAATCCGCTTCGAGCAGGGGTGGTAAACCGATTGGAGGACTTAGATCAGTACCCATGGACGGGTCACAGTACCCTCGTTGGGGTTGTAAATCGCGAATGGCAGGATGTCGATTTCGTCTTGGGCCAGTTTGGGCAAATAGCCGGGGAAGCCCGTGCTCGATACCGGGAATTTGTCGCCTCCGGCGTGGAGCAGGGGCGCCGAGAAGATCTCCAAGGAGGTGGACTGCTGCGGAGTATCGGTGGCTGGGACAAGGTAGTGGCGTTGCGCCGCGGCCGAGAGCGGTGGGCGTATGACGAGCGGGTTCTGGGCAGTAGCGATTTCATTGAGGGGATTTGGAAGGAGGCGGAGAAGGTGGAGAGCACGAGTCGTATAACCGGCGCCGCTGACGCGACCGCCTGTTTGGAGAACCTACTGACGAGCGTGGCCGAGAAGTTTGGACTGAAGGCTACGGAGTTGAGCGGCGGAAGTCGGAGACGAGAGGTGGTGGAAGCGAGGGGCGTAATCAGTTACGTGGCCGTTCGAGTCGGCGGATTAGGGCCGACGAGGCTCGGAAGGTTGCTGCGAGTATCGAGGCAGAGCGTTTTGAGGGGGGTCACGGTGGGCAAGCAGGTGATAATCAGAAACGGGTGGGAGGCGAAATCCTTTTGGTGATAACGGACTATTCGGACCTACGTCCCTCTCGTCCGTCCCCGCGTCCCTCTCGTCCGTCCCCGTCCCTCTAGTCCGTCCCTCTAGTCCGATCACAAAATGAGACAGTAACGCTATTGGCCCCTATGACATTTACCTCCGAATTGTTCGAAGCTTTCCTCAAGTGCCGGACAAAATGCTACCTCCGCTTGCTAGGCGAGGCGACATCAGGCAATGCCTACGCAGATTGGGTGCGGGTACAGATGGAATCCTACCGGAGAAAAGCGGTCCAGCGATTACAAGAAGGAGTGCGGGAAGCGGAGTTGGTTGTCACTCCGCCCGCCACGGAGAACCTCAAGGCAGCCAAATGGCGGCTGGCGGTGGATTTCTTAGCGCAAGCGTACTCGCCTTCGAGTCTGGAGGGCATCTTGCCGTTGGAATCGTCAGAGCCGAACGGGGCCATACAGGCCAAGCGAGAGGCCTCGCCACCCGCAAACGCGACGTCCGCGCCACACTCACAAGCGGAGCCGTACGTTCTAGAGTCCCATCTTCATGCCATTGAACGCGTGCCGTCCGAAGGCCGGGGCAGACCGGCCCAATTCATCCCGATTCGTCTCGCCTTCACTAACAAACTTACCAAGGACGATCGGTTGCTGTTGGCATTCGACGCCTTCGTCCTTTCTAAGATGCTCGGGCGCGAGGTCAACTTTGGGAAGATCATCCACGGTGACAACCAAGTTACCGTGAAGGTGAGACTGCTGCCCTTGTTGCGCGAGGCAAAGAAGCTGACCGGTAAGATGTCCGCCCTACTGTCCAGCGATTCACCGCCCGATCTTGTCCTGAACCGGCACTGTCCCGAGTGCGAGTTCCAGGACTGTTGTCGGCAGAAGGCGATTGACAAAGATGACCTGAGTCTTCTGGCCAGGATGACCGAGAAGGAGCGTAAGAAGTACCACAGCAAAGGCATCTTCACGGTCACCCAGCTCTCCTATACGTTCCGGCCGCGTCGCCGGACCAAACGGCTCCGCGACAAACGGGAGAGGTATCACCACTCGCTGAAAGCGCTGGCAATTAGGGAAAAGAAAATCCACATCGTCGGCAGCCCGGAACTGAAGATCGAAGGCACGCCCGTCTATCTGGATGTCGAGGGCCTGCCCGACCGCGATTTTTACTACCTCATCGGTGTGCGCATCGGAAACGGCGAATCAGCCAGCCAGCACAGTCTGTGGGCAGACAGCGTCGAGGACGAAGGAAGGATTTGGAGGGGCTTCCTTGGCATTCTCGAAAGCGTTGAGAAGCCAGTGCTGGTTCACTACGGTAGCTACGAGACGACTTTCCTCAAACGGATGTGCGAACGTTTCGGAGAACCACCTGAAGGTTCTGTGCCGGACGAGGCCATCAACTTAGCGTTGAATATCGTTTCCTTCCTCTTCGCGCAAATCTACTTTCCTACCCACTCAAATACGTTGAAGCATGTCGGGGCTTGGCTTGGCTGGAAATGGTCGAGTGCAACCCCATCTGGAACTGATTCGATCATCTGGCGCATGAATTGGGAACAGTCGGGTGACCTCACCGTCAAACAGAATCTGATCACCTACAACTTGGAAGATTGCCATGCTCTGGATCTCCTTACAAAAGCACTGCTACGGATTTGTAGTCCTGACCATCGGCGCAAGTTGGAAGGCGGGGCCGACCCAGAAGTCGCACTTGCCGACAGTGCGACCACACGAGACGCCTTGTGGCGACGATTCTCTAGCCCGATTACGGATTTCGAGGTCATAAATAAAGCTGCCCGGTGGGACTACCAGCGCGACCGTATCTACTTCAAGACGGACAAGGAGTTACACCGCACAGCGTCGGTCAAGAAAGCCCATGTCAAGAAAGCCCATCCGATCAACAAGGCAATAAACTGTGAAGACCTGCAAGCTTGTCCCTTTTGCGGAGGAAAGCCAGACAGACAATTTCGTACGCGGACGTTAATCCTATACGACCTCCGCTTCAGCAGCGTCGGAGTAAGGCGTTGGGTGGTAAAATACCGTTTCCATTATTATCGGTGTGGGTCCTGTCACGAGCGTTTTGGCAGGCCGGAGGGATTTTGGCCGCACAGCGAATTCGGTCGCAACGTGGTCATACTCGTTATCTATGAAATGATTGAACTATGTGCGCCACAGATAACGACGACGAAAAGGCTCAATCGGTTGTTTGCACTTACGATAGCCAACTCTGTGGTGCACTCGTTCAAAGCGAGCGCAGCCGAGTACTACGCGGAAACACGGCAGAGAATTCTCGCGCACATGATCAAGGGCACATTGATCCACGCAGACGAAACACCCATCGCCCTCAAGGATAGACGCGGCTACGCGTGGGTTTTCACCAGCAACCAGGAAGTGGCCTATTTCTATGCCGACACGCGCGAGGGTGACCTGCTCCGCGAGAAACTAGAGGAGTTTAGGGGCGTGTTGGTATCTGATTTCTACACAGCATACGACTCCTTGTCTTGTCCTCAGCAGAAGTGCCTGCTCCACTTGATGCGAGACCTCAATGAGGCGGTTTTAGATTATGCATACGACGAGGAACTCAAGCAGATCGCAGCGAACTTCGCCGGGCTTATGAAGGGTATGGTGCAGACAATCGATCGCTGGGGCTTGAAGCGCCGGTTCTTGAGGAAGCATTTGCTGGATGTTGATTCCTTCTATCGCCAGCTTTCCAGGACTGTCCATCAAAGCGAAGCCGCCCTGAAATGGAAAGAACGGTTTGAGAAGAACAGAGACAAGCTGTTCACTTTTCTGAGCTATGATGGCGTTCCTTGGAACAACAACAACGCTGAGCACGCAATCAAAGCCTTTGCGAGACTACGTCGCGTCATCGTGGGATTGTCATCGCCAAAAGGAATTGAGGATTACCTCATTCTGCTGAGCGTCTGTCAAACCTGTAAATACATGGGTGTAGACTTTCTCGATTTCCTCCGTTCAGGCGAGAAGGACATTCACGCCTTCGCGGACAGTCGGCATGGGCGCGGGCGGCGGTCACCAAGGAGCGAATCGAAAGGCCCGCCGGCGGATGAGGTCGCGGACAAATGAGCCTCACCTCGGGTTTTCCATTTCAGGCGTGTCGGGAGGCGAGGCGAGAGGGACGGCGAGGCGAGAGCGCGAGGCGAGAGGGACGTAGGTCCGAAGAGTCCGTTGTTGGAATTGGCTCAGCATCGCGCTGCCGTGACGGGCGAGGGAGATCGGAGAGCGGAGCGAAACAAGCGGCCTGGCTGAAGTTATACAACAAGAGCTGCGGTGCGTGAG
>JAUYJC010000453.1 GCA_030688735.1 Deltaproteobacteria bacterium | reverse complement strand
AACAGCAAAGAGATGGGCGGTGTTGGGATGCCGAGCGCCTTTAAGCACGCCGATGTTGTACGAAGGGGAAATCACCGGCTCTATGCCTTCAGCGTACACCAAGGGCGCTCCCTTTACTTTTGCCCGGTGAATGAAGTCATCTGTCAGCGTCACGGCGATGAGTATTTCACCCAGCTGCAGGCGGGTATACGTGTCCCCGAGCCTGCCCAAGAAGGGCTGCTGCCTCGCCAGCGCCTTGACATACTCTGTGGTTTTCTTCTCGCCCCATGCAGTGGCCAGCCTGGCTAGATGGTGAGTCGCCGTGGACATGCCCAACTTTCCACCCTTCCACTTGGGGTCCAGCAGATCCTCCCAACTTCTCGGCACTTCATGGGCAGGTAGAATTTTCGTGTTATAGGCAGGCAGCGCGAACTGGTTCGCAAGCGAAACCGTACCGTTGGCATAATGAATCAATGTCGGATCGACGCCTAGCTTGCGATAGTCAAACGGTTGGTGCAGCTTTCTTAGCCACAACGTTGCATGACCGGCATCATGAAGCACCATGGAATCCCATTCCGGAGGGATGCCAGCGGCGGCGCGGCCCACGACCTTCGCGACATCTCCGGTCATACCTCCGGTAGGGTGATAATTGACTACGATGTTGAGGCCATATTTTCTGTTGAAGACCTCGGCTAGCTTTTGGACACCTGCCGGAGTTACGGTAGACGGAGCGTGAAACTCGATGCTACCCTCCTTTTTGGCAGCCGCTACCAGATCGTCTATCGGAGCCGCCGGTACGCCTTGAGTCGCCATTAGAGCAATTAGACCCAAGACGCCGGAGAGAACGAATCTGTATTGTTTCATAGTCATCTCCCGTTAAGTTGTTAATGTCTCTTTCGGGGATGTTTGAAATCCCTCGCCTTCAGGCGAAGCAACATTCGGCGGAATGTGAGCCAAGTGAACATGAGCACCGCATGGAGCGACAAGGGCGCCCAGTTCGTCATGCCCGCGGAGGCGGGCATCCAGGCTAGGTTGCGAAAGAACTGGATTCCGGCTTTCGCGGGAATGACGGTCGGGGCCATTTTTCGGTCGGCTTCGAGCCGACATGTCTTAATTCGCTCGGCTTACAGCCGAGGGTTGTTAATCCCCGTCCGTATCCGACTTATTTGAAATTTCCGCTCTTTCTGTTCCTTCAGAAACCCCGAAGAGTTATTTCCCCGACACTCAGTAGGATTTCTATCGCAGCTTGTCGAGAAACCTCGTATCCATAAAATCCTCAGGCTTTACCCGTTCGGCCGCCGGATTTGTCTTGCGTTCTTCCTCTAATATGAACTCGATCGCTTTGGAATCGGGCTGTAAGGTTCGGTTGAGCTGTCCCAGCAGAGCCTCGCGGTAATAACTCCGCAAAAATGCTTCATCGGTAATTTTCATGTAGCGACCGACGATCTTTATCGTCTCATCCTCGTTTGAGAAGACGTACCTCATCGCAGCCATCAGCGACTTGACGGTATTCTCCACAATTTGCGGATTCTCCCGGATATATTTCCGAGTCGTAATGAACCCCGACGAGAAATAATGTGGAATGACCTTGGAATATTCGAGGAGCAGGTTAAACCCCAACTGTTTGGCCTGCAGCGTAAAGGGAGGGGTGATGACGACTCCTTCCATGGCTCCTGACTGAAGGATTGCCAGGCGGGTCGGCTGGCCGCCCAGAGTTTGCAGCAGATTAATATCTTTTTCCGGTTTGAGACCGAGCTTCTCGAAGACGATCCGGCTGCTGTAATCGGGGCCGCCTCCGAACCGGCCTACTCCCACCCTCTTGCCCTTTAGATCCTGTACGTTGGTTATATGCTTGGCGGTAACCAGTACGAAATCGATTTTGTTGCTGCCAACCGCCACAAAAGCGAAATCCGCGCCTCCCAGATTGCCCCGGATGACCGCCGCGGGTCCCGAGACACCGAATTGCAGTTCACCGGAATGCATGGCTTGCACAACCACGCTGCCGCCTGGAATGTAGACCAGCCGTGCGTCGAGGCCATGCTGTTTAAAAAACCCCGCCTCCTTGGCAACCCACAGAGGAGATTGCGTACCGGTAAGGGAGCTAAAGGAAAAATTTATTCGTTGTGCGAATGCGTTATTTAAAACGGTGAACAGGAGAAAAACGGCGACAGCTATTCCCTTGCCCGCGATGCGCATGGACACGCCCACTTTCTAACCGCTTTAAAGAATGCCCGTCGTCTGGTTATCGCGAAAGTCGTCCTTCCTGATTGAGTCGTGTTGCGAGAATCCTGCCGACTTTAATTCGGTTGATCGCCTGGGTGCCATCCATATGTTGAAACACCATGGCATCACGGACAAACTTTTGCATCGGCAGTTCTCGCATCACGCCGCTGCCGCCGAAAATCTCCATCGCAGTTAGACAAATCTTAAGCGCCGCCTCCGTACAAAAGACCTTGGTCGAGTGCATAAGCGCGGGATCCACTTGGCCGGTATCTCCAGCCCAGGCTAGCCGCCACAACAGGGTTCTCCCCGCATGAAGGACCTGGTACATCTCGGCTATGTCCATGGCCACGGCCTGATGATGGATAATCGGTCCGCCGCCTTGAATTCGCTCGTTGGCGTATTTCATAGCCGCGTCGAGGGCAGCTCGGCTGAGGGCCATGGCGTGGGCGGCAAGTTCGACTTTGCTTGCGACTCCCTCAGCACCACCCCGTCCCGCTTCGGCCTCCAACACATTTTCCACCGGCACCTTGACATTGTCGAAGTCGAGTTCGCCCTGGAGATAGATGCGAAAGCCCACCTTGTCGTGGACAGAGGCAACCTTGAAGCCCGGGGTATCGGTCGGCACAATGAAGCTGCGGCTCCCTGCGACTCCGCCAACGGTCTTATCCACCCGGGCCGTCACGACCAGCATCTTGGCGACCGGACTGTTGGAGATAAAGTGTTTGCGGCCGTTGAGAACGTAAAAGTCCCCCTGCCGCTGCGCACTCAGCATCACTCCGGCGTTAGGCGCCTCGTAAGGAAGCTGGTTGTCCGAACCTGAACCAGGTTCAGTTCGCGCTCCTCCTAAAAGGTAAGTGGGGTCGTCACGGAAGGCCGGGAGGAACCGGTCTTTTTGCGCCTTGGTCCCGACCTGGGCAAGTCGGCGCGCCCCTTTCCAACACTGAGACAATATTTTTGCGCAAGAAACATCCGGATACGACAGCTCATCGATGAGAACGACCCAGGTGCGTAAATCGTATTCCGGTCCGTCGTACTCCTTTGGCAAGCCAATCGTACGAAGTCCGAGCGCGTCCGCCTTCTTGATCAACTCCCATGGAAAGTCTTGCAAAAGATTTTGCGACTTGTCCAGCTTCTCAGCGATGGGCCGGATCTCCTTCTCGGCGAAGTCCCGTGCCATCTTTTGCAGCGCTTTTTGTTCCTCCGTCAGATCGAAATCGAGCATGTGTGCCTCCTTTGCAAAATAGATCTAGCAGGTTGCTGAAAAACTCTGTCGGAGTCCTTCGACGGTGCTCAGGACGAACGGAGGGGTTTGGATATCATTGAGAATTTTCCGTTCATGCTGAGGCTCTCGAAGCATTCCGAACCTTTTTTCAGCAACCTGCTAGTAGCCGCTAACTCACCAATTCTCGAATTGCCTCAGTAAAAGCGGGGAGGATTTTTTTCCAATCGCCAACCACGCCGTATCGAGCCTGCTTGAAAATTTCGGCCTCGGTATCATGGTTCATGGCGACGATGACCTTCGCTCCGGAACAACCCGCCATGTGCTGGCAAGCTCCGGAAATAGCCACGGCGATGTAGAGTTCCGGAGTGATGGTCTTACCCGTAAGGCCGATCTGAAATCTTGGATCGATCCATCCGGCATCACAGGCGGGTCGCGACGCGCCCACGGCGCCACCGAGTAGCTTCGCGAGTTTCTCCAACTCGGCGAAGGGCGCCGCTCCGCCCAATCCTCGCCCCCCACCCACCACCACCCGCGCCTCCTCCATCTTAACGCCGGCGGTTTCCTGAGCGACTCGCTCAACCACTCGCGTCCGCACTACCGAATTGGGGATCTCAACGGAAACCCGGACCAACTCACCCTCAGTGGCTTTGTTGTTCGTTGCGGCCTCGAAGACTTTCGGGCGCACCGTGACGATCTGTGGTTTACCGGTCATCGTCACAACGGCCATGGCATTGCCTCCGTACACTGGCCGGGTAACCAGGAGCCGTTGAGTACCGGGCTCTACAGTCAGAGCCACTGCGTCCTGGGCTAATCCAACCCTGAGTCGAAAAGCGAGCCGAGGGCCTAGCTCCCGGCCAAGTTGAGTGCGTCCAATAAGTATAATACTGGGCTGCACTTGCTCCGCGACCTGGTGCAGGGCGGTAACATGAGCCTCTACGCTCTCCTCGTTTAATAGCGGGTGCTCGGCGATAAAACCCTTGCTCGCCCCACTGCACATCGCCTCCTGCGCAGCATCTTGCAGATTGGTACCCAAAAGGACCTCATACAGGGGCTGTCCTAGACTTCCGGCTAATTGGCCTCCCGCATTAAGCAGTTCGCTGGTTACGCTGCTCAGCCGACCATTAAGAATCTCTCCAACAATCAGGATACCGTTTGCCTCCGACATGCTGCCCCCCTCTAAATGAGCTTCGCCTCTCTCAACTTCAGAGCCAGTTTCCGCCCAACTTCGGTATCGTCTTCGCCTTGAATGATCTCGCAGCGCGTTTCCCGCGCTGGAATAAAGAGATCAACCAGGTCGGTTCTGGCCAAGGTAGTGAGATCGACATTCAGGTCGGCCAAACCCCATACAGTGGGCTTTGCCCTCGTGGCGGCCATAATGCCCTTGATGTTAGGTGCCCGGGGTTCACCGAACTCGTTGCTCACCGTTACAACCGCGGGCAACGGCGCCTCCAACGTTTCTTCTCCGTCCGGGGTAACGCGCTGAATGCGAACCGAACCGTTCTTCAGTTCCAGGTTCTTAGCAAACGGCAGGCAGGGCAAGTCCAGCAGTTCTGCCAATCCTAGCGGCACCTGGGCATTGTCCCAATCCGAAGCCTGTCGACCACACAGGATGATGTCGAACTGACCTATTTTTCGCACGGCGGCAGCCAGGACGTTCGTAGCAATAAACGAATCCACCGTGTCAAAAGCATCATCCTGCAACAGGATTAGTTCGTCGGCGCCCATGGCAAGAGGCTTTTTAATGACATCCATCGCGAAACTTCGTCCCATGGAGACAACGGCAATGGTGCCTCCCACCGACGCCTTGATCCGTAGCGCGGCCTCCACGGCGATTTCGTCAAAGCCATTAACGACGGGATCGGCACCCGGCGGCGGAATCGCTCGCTTGGTTGCACGATCGATCCTGAAAACAGACGCTGGAGTCTCTGGATCGAGGACTTGCTTGGCGCAAACGATCATTCGTAAGCCCATTGTCGCTCCTGATTTGAGGATTTAAGTGACTCTCCGTTCACGGCACCCCCCACAGTTGCTCATCGCTGTCCCGCAAAAAATGTTTTCGTCGCTATTTAAGAAGCTGCCAACTGAGGTGAGACTTATATCTTTGCCTTGGCGTAGGCAAGCAATTGTTTTGCCACTAGTAGCCGGCTTCTCCCTCCCATTACAAATGGCGGACTTGAGACGGTTTCGCTCTTTTCCAATATCAAAATAAAAAGAATAACACCCCTCTTTTTCCTGCGCATAGGAAAAATCGTCACATCGTAACCTTGGATCTGCCCATAGCAGCGGTGGTAAAGCAGGCGCATCACCGTTGCCATTTCAGTATGAAAACTACCCCATCGCCGGATGAATCAGATTTTTCCCATCAAGTGCTGGCGCTTCGCCCCGAGCATCTTGCTGTCGTCAATGTGACCGGCGTGCGCTGGAACGATCTCGGCGAACCAAAGCGGGTCATGGCGTCCATAGACATGGCTGGCGTCCGACCACATTGGGCAGAGGCTGTCGTACCTCAGTTCGCATAACCGATTTCTGCTTGCCGCTTGCTGCCGACTCTTTCTCTACTTCACCTCTATCGAAATCTCCGTAGTTGGAATTCTAACGGCAAATTTACTCTTCTCCCATTTCGGCGCCCCGAAATTAACTCTCTGATTATTCGAGAATCCGTACGGCTCTAAAGGTATTCCCACAAAATTCTTATCCATCTTGCCGTTTTTGTTTTCATCATGAAAAACCGCGATGCCATAATCTCCATAGGGAACATCGTTCAGTCTCCATGTAACCGATTGACCGTCCACGTCGATCGTAGCGTTGTATGCGGGATGATCGCCCAGCCATGTCTCGGACGAATTGAATACGGCGATCTTCACCTGCCCTTTCTCAGAGCGAAGCCCAGTGACCTTTAAAATGATAGTGCCCGGTCCACCCGACTGCTCCCGCGCTGGCGCGGAAAAACTCACAGCGACGGAAAATACAATCAAACACGCAAGTGAAATCTTAACTCCGCGGCTTCTAGATGGCATGATCTTTTGAGTTTAAATTGGTTCCCGACTCTTAGCAAGAAAAGCTGTTTCGTTGTTTTCACGCCATCACTGCGGAGTTTGTCAGCGACTTACCAGGACGACTCGGCTGATCAAAACGAGAGAGCGCGCCACGTCCGTGTTAAGCGGTGGGTTAGGCGGATTCAACTCCGGCTACTCTCCTCGCACGGTTTTGAACCCACCATGCAGCTATCGGAAAAAACATTGTGAGCCAAAGCGCAAAGAAAATACCGAGAACTCTGTCTAGTGACGGCTTTGAATGCTCCTCAGCCGCCACCAAACTACGACTCAGGAACCAGACAAGGTAGAAATTCACAAACATCGACAGAAAATGAAGCGTTATGAAGATAGGACTAAAAGTTCCCTTGAACATTTGGTCAGTAAACCAGAAGCTAGAAAAGGAGACGTAAACGACGGCGACACTGAGGCCTATAGAAGGAAGGACAATCCCTCGCCTGAGCCCTGGTGGTAGTCGAGCATTCATTGCGGCTCCCACAGCCAACATCCAACCAAAGTAGCCAAGCTCGAGAGCCACGAGAGTGGCTCCAAGCGCAACCATCTCCAACAATGCCTTTGACCACACAGGGAAACTCAAGAAAATCCAAATAACAAAGCAGATCACCACAGCTATCTGCATAATTACAAATAACTGCCATCCCTTAACCATCAGTATGCGATCCCACTGGCTCATATTTACTATATTATGAGGGAAACCGGCGAAAAAAAAATGTGAAAAAGAAAGCGGTTCGGGAGCCTTTTAGTATATGGATTCATCGCTTCCGACTGTCGATCACTCGCCCGTCGGAGAGAATAAGCTGGACACCGCCGTCTCCCGTAAGAGACTGGGCCACGACCCGCGGTCCTTTGCCCCGGAGCGCGTCACAGATGCGCTCGTGCAAATCTGCGAACGTAACAGACGCATAGTCCCGGCCTGAAAGAACCAGCAACGGGTTAACATACTCTTGAGGTGAACGGGGAGTGCCCTTGGCCGTCCCTCTGATGACAAACACGACCGCCCGCATAAATTCGCTGTCCCCCTCGCTATCGACCGTTACTGGAGGCGGCAGAAACTCGGCATACAAATCACCGTCCTCATAGCCAAACCCAGGTGTCGGTGTACCAATATGCCCTGGAACTCCTTGTGCGACTACTTCGACCCACTCGCAGCCGAAATAATGATCGCCAAATCGCGGAAACATCAGTGACCAAAGTGTGGCGTAGATGCTCATGATATTCGTCCTTGATAAGCGAGAAATGGCAGTGTTGCGATCAGTGACGACTCGCAACGAACGCTCGCCTCGCGGTCGCCTTATTATCGCAAAATCCTATTGACGGTGCCATACCGTGTTAACAGCCCTATTTCCGGCGCCTTAATCGCCCATGACCGCATCCTTTCTCCCCACCCTGACATCTAAACAGCCAGATCATCCCGATCATTCCAGCCGGGGGACGGCCGGGACGGGAAGCAAGCTGTAGTAAATCAACAACATTTATGGGAGGGTTTTTCCATGAGTAAGCGCAATATTATTATCGCCGTGGCGATAATCATCGTCGGAGGGCTCTGGTACGCGTTCCGGCCGGAGTTGTTGTTCGTCAACCAGACCGTGAGTGAGGAGTTTCCCGGCGGGGCGGCGATGGCCTCGATCGAGAAGGGGCCGATGGCCGTCACCAAGGGCAACTTCAGAGGGCTGGCGCATGAGGCCAAGGGATTGGCGTCCATTTACCAGCTTGCCGACCGCAAGCGCACGCTGCGCCTGACCGAGTTCGAGACTTCCAACGGACCGGACGTCCATGTCTACTTGACAGCTGCTGAAGTGGCGAAGGGCAACGACGCCGTCAAAGAAGCCGGCTTCATCGACCTAGGCTCCATCAAGGGCAACATCGGCGATCAGAACTATGAAATTCCGGCGGCTGCAGACCTGAACAAATATAAGAACGTCACAATCTGGTGCGCGCGCTTCGGCGTGAACTTCGGGGAGGCCACCCTCGCGGCGCCGATGTCGATGCCGGTGAAGGTCGCGGAAGGATCGTTCCGCGGCATCGCCCATGAGACCAAAGGCACGGCATCGATCTACAAACTGCCGGACGGCAAGCAGGTGCTGCGCTTTAGCGGTTTCCAGACCTCCAACGGTCCCGACGTGCATATTTACCTGGTCGCGGCGGCGGACGCCAAGGACGACGCGACGGTGAAAAGCGCCGGCTTCATCGACCTAGGCTCCATCAAGGGCAACATCGGCGATCAGAACTACGATTTGCCGGCGGGCGTGGACCTGGCGAAGTACCGGGCCGTCACTGTGTGGTGCAAGCGCTTCGGCGTCAACTTCTCCACCACTCCTCTTTCGACAGGAAAAGCGTAAACTAACGCCGGGGGAATCAACCGATGCCATCGAATGACCATTACGACGTTATCATTATCGGCGGCGGTACGGCTGGTCTCAACGCGGCCAAGGCCGCCCATAAGCTCGGCGCTAAAATCGCCATCGTCGAAGAAGACAACTTCGCCGGAACTTGCCTGAAGAGCGGTTGAATTCCCAAGAAGGTGCTGGTGAGCACCATCGAGCTGCTAACCCGAGCGCGCCGCGGCAAAGACCTCGGCATCATGGGAGCCGAAAATCTCGCCCTTGATTGGCCCGCGGTGATCGCGCGCAAGGACGATATCGTCGCGCGCTGGTCAAAAGGGAAGGATGCAACACCGGGAAAGCTCGGCATTCCAGTGTTGCGCGGTCATGGGCAGTTTACCAGCCCGCATGAACTTGTTGTCGATGGCAGGAACTTTTCCGCCGATAAATTCGTTATCGCTACAGGCTCGAAACCTGCGCGCCCGGCAATTCCGGGAGTCGAGCAGGGAATCACCAGCGATGAATTGCTTCATCTGAAGAGACAACCGAAAGAGTTGGTGGTCGTCGGAGGGGGATTCATCGGTCTGGAGTTCGGTTTCGC
>JAUYJC010000193.1 GCA_030688735.1 Deltaproteobacteria bacterium | reverse complement strand
GATACGCCCAATACCCGCCCCACTTCCTCCACCGACCGCGACCCCCGACTCTGAAACATTTCCACTGCCGCTCTGCGAAACTCCTCCGTTCGTTGTTGACTCACTTCCTTTTTCTCTCTCTCGCCCCGCTTTCCATTTGTTCTCGCATGCGACATCTATCCTGACATAGGGGGGTCGCGACCCCGGAGGGCCGCCACCGCTATCGGAACGGGGACCGCACCCCCCGCGCACCACGGCTCGACGCCGTCGTGCTTTACCCCACAGCGCCACCCACCCAACACAACACCCGCCCCACCATTGAGACCGTCGCGACGACGCCCCCTTCTCGCCCGGCGCTCTCCAGACCTCTAGCCTCCCACTCTTTCCCCGTGCCCTACGGGCGAATAAGGTTGCCGAGTTACTACACTGGAGACGCTCAGGGGCGAGACGAGGGCTCTTTACCGCTCCACCCCTACCGGAAACCCAACAACCCGCGTCGCTAGGTCTCCCGCCCCGTTCGGATCGCTCGCTAAGGCCGCGCCGAGCGCTCGCTCTGGACCACCACGCCGCCACCGTCACCAACACCGCCCCACCGCAATCAGCCGTGCGGGCGCGCGGGCCGGGTCCCTGGCGCTCGCTCGGAGGCCCGCTCCTCGGAGGTCTGTTCCGTATTCCCGCCGTTACTGCGCGCCCTCGGAGTGAAGCGTGATTTCTCAACGCCTTATCACTCCTTATCATCCGGTGGCTCGTCGTTCGGGGCTTTCGGACGGGGGTTCGATTCCCCCCGCCCCACCATTCGACTCGATACTCGAAATTAGAATCTGGACTTCAGCGTCCGTTCGACTTCCCGCTCGGCGTCCTTGCGCCTGAGCGTTTCGCGTTTGTCGTAGAGTTTTTTCCCGCGCGCCAGTCCGAGTTCCACCTTGGCGCGGCCGTTCTTAAAATACATTTTAAGAGGAATCACCGTCAGCCCCTTCTCCTTGGTTTTGCCGGTGAGGCGCTCGATTTCGCGCGCGTGAAGCAGAAGTTTGCGCGGCCGGGTGGGCTCGTGATTGAACTGGTTGGCGCCCGAATAGGGGCTAACATGGGCATTGATCAGAAACGCCTCGCCCTTCTGGATGCGCGCGTAGCTGTCCATGAGATTGGCCTTGCCGTCGCGTAGGGACTTCACTTCGCTGCCGAGCAAAACCAGGCCGGCTTCGTAGGTCTCGTCGATGAAATAATTATGCCGCGCCTGGCGGTTGACGCAGATGATTTGCTCGCCGTCTTTGGCCGCGGCCTTTTTATTTGCCATACCTGTTCTTGGAGCCGGGAGTGATCAGGCCGCTGGAAGTGATCAGCTTGAAGGCTTCTTCTATCGTCATGTTGAGCGGCGTCACCTCGTTGATCGGCACCAAAAGATAAAAACCGGAGGTCGGGTTGGGGGTCGTCGGCACGAAGACATTGACGAGCTGAGTATTTTTTCTTTCTTCCAGATCGGGCCATGCGCGGCCCATGGCAAAGGCGACCGTGAAAACACCGGCGCGCGGGTACTCGATCATCACAACTTGCCGCTGCGCGTTCGATGGGCCCAAAAAGGTCTGAACCAGTTTCTGAACGGCGGTATAGATGCCGCGGAACACGGGAATTTTTGCGAAGATACTCTCCCAGAAGGCCAGGAACCTTCGAGTCGCCACGCCCCTGGTAAGAAATCCCAGAAAGAGAATCAGGATCAGGGTGACAACCGCACCCAACCGCGGAACCGGAATCGGCAAGTAGGAATTGGGATGAAACGCCTTCGGCAGCACGTCCAGGACGCTGTCCAGCAGCTGGACGACCCAGCCGAGAAACCAGAGGGTGATTGCCACGGGCAAAAAAACCAGTAGCCCGGCTAAGAAATACCGCTGCAGGGCGTCGCGCAGGCGCCTTTTAGTCTTGGTGGGTTGTTCCTCCGCCGCCACGTTGGACTCCCCTACGGTTTGAGAATCATGTTATCGATCAAGCGGGCCTTGCCGATGCGCACGGCCAAAGCCAGCAGCACAGCGTCCTGAACCAGGTCGATTTCCCGCAAGCTTTCAGGATCGCACAGACTCACGTAATCAATGCGCGCCGATGCTTCCCGCGCAATCTCGGCGCGCGCGCCAGCGACGATCGCGGCCCCGCGCCGCTCACCGCACCCTACCATCTCCTCGGCATGACGAAGCGAACGGTATAAGCAGAGAGCCGCCTTGCGCTCCTCCGAATTAAGATAGGCGTTTCGCGAGCTCATTGCCAGGCCGTCGGGCTCGCGCACCGTCGGATGGCCGATGATCTCAACGTCAAAGTTGAGATCCCGCACCAGGCGGCGAATGATTTGAAGCTGTTGGTAATCCTTGCAGCCGAAAATCGCCACATGGGGACGGACGATATTGAAAAGCTTCGCCACCACCGTCGCCACGCCCTTAAAGTGGCCTGGCCGCACCGCGCCGCACAAGGGCGCGCTCAGGTCGCGAATTTCGATTTCAGCATCAAACCCTTCCGGATACATTTCTTGCGGCGCCGGATGAAATAAGACGTCCGTGCCCTCGGCGTCGAGCAGCCGTCGATCCCGTTCAAAATCGCGCGGATAGCCGGCGAAATCTTCCTGCGGAGCGAATTGCGTCGGATTGACGAAGAGCGAGACCACGACCCGGTCCCCACGCATCTTGCCGTCGCGCACGAGACTTAGATGGCCCTCATGAAGCGCGCCCATCGTCGGCACCAGGGCGATCCGCCGCCCCTGGCGCCGCTCGGCGTCGCTCCACCGCTGCATCTCGGAAATCTGCTCGACAATCACCATTGCGATTGATTCTGCAGTAGTGGAGTAGTCCTACCCATTACTCCATTCTTATTTGAACGTATGCTCCTCGCCGGGAAATTTTTCCTCGCGCACTTCGCGAGCGAAATCTTTAACCGCGGCGGTTATCACGCCTTTGAGATCCGCATACTGTTTGACGAACTTGGGCGTAAAATCTTGGAACAAACCCAACATGTCATGAATCACCAGCACCTGCCCGTCGCATTGCGCCCCCGCGCCGATGCCGATGGTGGGGATCGATAGCCGGCCGGTGATCTCCGCGGCCAAGTCCTTGGGCATCCCTTCCAGCACCACCGAGAACGCTCCGGCCTCTTCTACCGCAATGGCGTCAAGTAAGATTGCTTCCCTTTGGTTTTTCACTTTCCCTTGAATCTTGTAGCCGCCGAAGCGATGGATCGACTGCGGCGTCAAACCGATGTGGCCCATCACCGGAATGCCCACCTCGGTTATTTTCATGATCGTGTGGCGCATCGCCACGCCGCCCTCGAGTTTCACCGCCTCGGCACGGCCTTTTTGAAGCAGCCTGCCGGCATTCTGGACCGCCTGTTCCGTGCTCACTTGATAGGAAAGAAACGGCATATCCGCCACGACCAGCGCGTGCGTGCGCCCTCGCGCTACCGCGCGGGTATGATAGATCATCTCGTCCATTGTCACCGGCAGGGTATTTTCTCTTCCTTGGACGACGCAACCCAATGAATCCCCGACCAGCAGGATTTCGACCCCAGCCTCATCGAGGATGCGGGCGAAAGAGTAGTCATAAGCGGTAAGGCAAGTGATCTTTTCGCCCCTCTGCTTCATCTTGACGACTTCCGGTACGGTCATCTTTTCTGCCATTGACCTACCCTCCTAAATAAAAAAGCCTCCCGGACGGAGCCGGAAGGCCTGTGAAGCTGGCAGTAAGCAGGCGGCAGTACGCAGTGAGTTCCTGCTTACCGCCTGCTGCCGACTACCGTCTTCTTCATTGCGGCGTCCGTCTCAGTCCAGATCATCTGGATCTAAGCGGTATGTAGTGCTGCGTCCCCGAACCCATGTTGTTGATTTCCTTGATCAAGTCAGCCAGATCCTTGCTGCTTGCCACGAAATCGATCTCGGAAGTATTCACCACCAGCAGAGGGGTCTCTTCATAATAGAAAAAGAACTGATTATAGGCATGAGCCACCTCTGTCAGGTATTCGAAGGTAACGCTACGTTCGTACTTTTTATCCCTTTTTTTGACCCGTTTGTAAAGCACCTCTGGGCGCGCTTGCAGATAGACGACCAGGTCGGGCTTCGGCACGCGGGCGTTCAGCAGCGCGTAGATTTGCTGGTACAGATTGAGCTCATCGGCGCTCAGCGTCAGCGCAGCGAAGATCTTGTCCTTGGCAAACAGGTAATCGGCGACGGTGTTCTGGTTGAAGAGATCCTGCTGGCCGAGCTCCATCTGCTGGCGATAGCGGCTAAGCAGAAAAAAGGTCTGATTTTGAAATGCGTAGGTCTCGCGCGCCTGGTAGAATTTGGGCAGAAACGGGTTGTCCTCCACCCTCTCAAAGACCGTGCGGGCGTCAAACTCGCCCGCCAGAATCTTGGCCAGGCTGGTCTTGCCCACGCCAATGGGCCCCTCGACGACGATATATTTGCCTTTGATCATCTAGCCCCGAGAATCTACACGCGAGCGGGAAAATTGTCTAGCTGTGCTATTTTTATCCGCGATGTGGATGTTTTGCTAATATCTCCCCCTTTGCACTTTTCCCTCGGGTCGCGCTAATTCTTCTTTCTCCGCGAGCGCAATGCGCACGGCGCAGGCTTTGTACTCGGGAATCTTCGCCTTCGGGTCCAGGGTGTCGATGGTGAGCAGGTTGGCGGCGGCTTCGGCAAAGTGCATGGGGACGAAGACCACGCCCGCGGTCGCTCGCGCGGTCACCCAGGCGCGCAGGACGATGGTGCCGCGTCGCGACGAAACCCGCACGGCTTGGCCGTCATCGATCTTCAAGCGGGCGGCGTCGGCGGGATTGATTTCCACGCGCGCCTCGGGATAGAGGTCGTCGAGCTTCGAATGGCGCGTGAGCGTGCCGCCATGCCAGTGTTCGAGCAGGCGACCGGTGGTAAGGATGAACGGAAATTCCTCATCCGGCATCTCCACCGAGGGCACATATTCCAACGGATGAAACTTGCCCTTGCCCCTGGGAAAGGCTTCGCTGAAAAGATACGGCGTGCCGGGATGGTTGTCGTCCCACACCGGCGTCTGCAGGCCCTGGTTTTCGATGCGCCGATATTTCACGCCGGCATATTCCGGGACAACACGCCCCATCTCTTCGAGCACGTTGGATGGCCCGGCGTAGGCCCAGAAGGCCGACTGCGGGCGGCCCAGCCGCTTTTCGACGCGCTCGGCGAGACGGCAAACAATCTCCCAATCCGGCTTGGACTCGCCGCGCGGCTCCAGCGCCTTGCGCACGCGCTGCACGCGCCGGTCGGTGTTGGTGAACGTGCCGTCCTTTTCCGCCCAGGAAGTTGCCGGCAAGAAGACATCGGCATAGGCGCCGGATTCATTGACGAACAAATCCTGCGCCACCAGGAACTCCAACTGCTTCATCATGTGGCGCGTGTGGTTCAGGTTGGGCTCGGACATCATTGGATTTTCGCCCATGATGTGCAGCGCGCGCACGCCGCCCGGTCCCACCGCGCTAATGATCTCGGTGGTGGTAAGACCGAGCCGGCGATTCAGCGCGCCGGGCTCGCTGTTCCACGCCTGTTCGAATTTGCGCGCCGCCGCTTCGTCATCGACCCGCTGGTAACCGGGATAGTGCCAGGGCATGGCGCCCGAATCCGACGCGCCCTGCACGTTGTTTTGACCGCGCAGCGGATTGAGACCGGTGCCGCGGCGGCCGATGTGGCCGGTGAGGAGCGCGAGATGAATCAGCGCCATCGCGTTGTCGGTGCCGTGGGAGTGCTCGGGAATCCCCAGCGCCCAATAGATCGCCGCGTTTTTGGCCGCCGCGTACATCCGCGCGGCCTGGACGATCAGCTTGCGGTCGACGCCGGAGATCGCCTCGGCGTATTCCGGCGTGAATTTTTTCATCGAGCTGGAGAACGCCTCAAAACCTTCGGTACGCTGCCGGATGAAATCTTCGTTATAGAGTCGCTCTTCGATGATGACATGCGCCATCGCGGAAAAGACCGGCACGTCGGTGCCCGGCTTCTCGGGCAGCCAGAGGGTAGACCAATGCACCATCTCCACCTGCCGGGGATCCACGACGATGAGCTTGGCGCCCTGTTTTTCTACCGCCGCTTTCATTTGCAGGGCGATGATCGGATGGGTCTCGGCAGTGTTGGAGCCGGTCACCAGGAACAGGTCGCTGTGAATAACCTCGGCGGCGGTGTTACTCATGGCCGAGGAGCCGAGCGCCATCTGCAGCGCGACCACCGACGCGGCGTGGCACAACCGGGTGCAGTGATCGACGTTGTTGGTGCGGAAGAGCGCGCGGTAAAGTTTCTGCAGCAGGTAGTTGTCCTCGTTGGTCGCCTTGGCGCAGCAGTAGACCGCCATGGCATCCGCGCCGTCGCGTTTGTAGATCTCGACCAGCCGGTCGGCGGTGTAGTCGAGGGCTTCGTCCCAGGAGATTTGACGCCACTGCTCACGGTCGAAGGCCTGGGTGCGCGCGCCGGGCGCCTGAGCTTTCTTCCGGATCAGCGGCGCCGTCACCCGGTCCTGGTTGTACAGGAAGTCGTAACCGTACCGTCCCTTGACGCATAAGTTGCCGCGGTTGACGATGCCGTCAAACGGCGAGGTCACTTTGTAGATAAAGTCGTCTTTGATGTGCAGCTCGAGGCTGCATCCCACGCCGCAGTAGGGGCAGGTGGTCGGGACGATGCGATCTGGTGTGATCATCGCGGCTTCCCGCGCGATTTTTTCCCACCTTCGATCACCAGCGTAATTTCATCCGGGTTCAGCCCCTGCTCCAACAGCGACTCGCGCTTGGACTTGAGGGCCCCAGTGGGACAGACTCCGACGCACTGGCCGCAAAATACGCAGGTGGTCTCCGGCATAGGCTTGTCGAAAAAGGTGCCGATGCCGGTCTCAAAGCCGCGCCCGGTGAAGTTGATGGCGTAGGTGAACTGCGCGTCATCGGCGCAGACCTGCACGCATCGCCAGCACAGAATGCACTTGGAATAATCGCGATGGTACATTGGGTTGTCGTCGAGAATCGGCTGCTCGCGCCGCTCGGCGTCGGGGAAGCGCGCACGGTCGGCGCGATAGTCGCCAATCAACTTTTGAATTTCCGGTGCCTGAGAGAGGTCCACGGCGGAGGCCAGCATCTCGAGAATGGTCCGGCGGCTGCGCACGGCTCTGGCACTGGCGGTGGTGACTTTCATGCCTTCATGCACCGGCGTCAAACAGGCCGGCACCAGCGGCTTGATCCCGTCGACCTCGACCACGCAGATACGGCAGAGACCGTTCGCCGTGCAGTGGTCGTGATAGCAAATAGTCGGAACGCTGCGGCCGAGCTGCGCTGCGGCCTTGAGAATCGTCGTCCCCGTGGGCACGGCCACAGGCTCGCCGTCGATGGTGAGTGTGATATCAGCCATGAGTCATCTCTGCGGTTTATCGCACGGAAAATTTGCACCACGAAGGACACGAAGAGCACGAAGTTCGGAAAAATAATTTTCCAAAACCTTCGTGTCCTTCGTGCTACTATCCATGAGAATTGTCGCGGCCTGCGCAAATTTTGTGACGCATCTTTCCTAAGTTCTTGGATCAAAAAACTATTTCACCACGAAGCACACGAAGGACACGAAGGTTTCGGACTCATGATATTTTTAAACTTCTTAACTTCGTGCTCTTCGTGACCTTCGTGGTAAAAGTTGCATTTTCTATTTGGTTGCGGCGTAGCCGCGCTCGGCCTTCGTGGTGAATGTTATTTCCCTGCATAAAACAGCTCCGGCCATAGCTTCATTCCGCTCAAGACCGCCGTGGCGGCCGTCTGGCCCAGGCCGCAGAGCGACGCGTCGATCATCGTGCCGCCCACATCCGCTAAACGCCCACGGTCGCCGGCAAGAGCATGTCCGGAAGCGACCCGGTCGAGGATTTCATACTGGCGAATGGTGCCGAGCTGGCAGGGATAGCATTTGCCGCAGCTTTCGTCGGCAAAGAAATGCGCTGTTCGCTTCAGCACCTCGCGCATGTCCGCCGTTTCGTCGAAAACCATAATGGCGCCGGAGCCGAGCGGCAGTCCCGCGGCGCTCAATTGCTCGAATGACAAGATCACGTCCAGGTCTTTTTCAATAGCGAATGCGCCCGCCGCGCCTCCCAAAAGCACGGCTTGAAGCTTGCGCCCTGGCTTGAGCCCGCCGGCGAGATCGAACAGTAGATGGCGCAGTGTGACGCCGAACGGTACCTCGTAGAGTCCCGGTCTTTGAATCTGGCCCGACACGCAAAAGAGTTTTGCACCGGGCGACTTCTCGGTGCCGATTTTTCGGTATTCCGCCGCGCCTCGATCGAGGATTAGCGGGACGTTGCAGAAGGTTTCCACGTTGTTGATTACGGTGGGCCTGCCGAATAACCCATGGGTAGTGGGGAAGGGCGGCTTGATGCGCGGAAAGCCGCGCTTGCCCTCGATGGATTCGAACAGCGCGGTTTCTTCGCCGCAAATATAGGCGCCGGCGCCGAGCCGCATTTCGACATCGAAGTCCAAACCGGCGCCGAAAACATTTTTGCCGAGCGCGCCGGCCTGCCGCGCCTCTTCAACCGCCTCGCCCATGACCTTGAACGCGTAAGGAAACTCACCGCGAACATAAATATAGCCTTCGCTCGCGCCGACGGCGTAGGCGGCGATGATCATGCCTTCGATGGTGCGGTGCGGGTCCTCTTCCATGAGAATGCGGTCTTTGAAGGTCCCCGGCTCGGATTCGTCCGCGTTGCAGACGATGTACTTGGGCTGCCCCTGCGCTTTTGCCGCTCCCTCCCACTTGATACCGGTTGGAAACGCCGCGCCGCCGCGCCCGACCAATCCCGAAGCCTTTACCTCGGCGAGCACAGCTTCCGGCGTCATCATCAAAGCCTTGTTCAGTCCGGCGTAGCCGCCCCGATTTCTGTATTCGGTAAGAGACGTGGGATAACCGTCACCGCAATTGGCGGTGAGGCAGCGGATATCGCCGCCGACAAAACTCACCGTTTTCTGCCGGCTTAGAGCACAGATCTCCGCTGCTTGTTCGGGAGTGGCATGGCCAAGAGGGGATTCGCCGACCAGCAGCGCCGGCGCCTGCTCGCACAAACCCAAGCACGGCGCATGCTCTACGGTGAACTCACCATCCGAGCTGGTTTCACCCGGCACGATCTTCAAATGGCGGCAGAGCGCGTCCGCCACTGCGTCCGCCCCGGCAAGGGCGCAGATGGGCGCGCTGCAAACGCGCACGATGGTTTTGCCGACCGGCTGCCGATAGAACATCGCGTAGAAATCGATGACGCCGCACACGTCGGCGAGCGGCACGCCCAGGGCACGGCTCACCTCTGTCGCAACCGGTTCGGAGAGCCAGCCATAGAGCCCTTGCGCGGCGTGCAATGCGGGTATGAGCGCACTGCGACCGTGAGGCGTAAACTCGGTGAGGATGGAACGCAGACGAGTAAGATCAGGATCAGACATCCAGCCTAGTCTCCCGGCGATAAGTGGTGTTTTAATGCTATGGTCGACGTCAAAGCGTATCGCGCCTTTAAAGTATTCATAAATGATCCATACTCGCAACTTCCTTAAAAACCGCTACTCTTGCTCTTTTCAATTCTCATCGGTTAGATTGCCTGGCATGGGTTCACAGATGTCTGAGCGCCCGTGGTCCCGTTGTCGGAGCGCGTTGCACAAAATCATCTTCGAGGCGGATACGCCGGCCGGAAAGGCATTCGACGTCGCCCTGATCTGGAGCGTGATCCTGAGCGTGACGACCGTCGTGCTGGAGAGCGTCGGCAGTATTCGCGCATCTTACGTCGATGTTCTCCATGCTCTGGAGTGGTTTTTTACGATTATGTTTACCATAGAGTACGTCTTGCGACTGTTGTGCGTGCAACGGCCCTTGGCCTATGCGACCAGTTTCTTCGGGCTGGTCGATTTATTGGCGGTTATTCCGACTTATGTCAGCTTCTTTGTGCCGGGCAGTCAGTATTTGTTGAGTATCAGAATCTTACGGCTGTTGCGCACTTTCCGTATCTTCAAGCTCACCGAGTATCTGAGCGAAGCCACAGTGATCCGCACCGCCCTGCTGGCGAGTCGGCGCAAAATCAGCGTTTTTCTCTTTGCCGTGATGACGGTTGTCGTCATTATCGGCTCGGCAATGTATGCCATAGAAGGCGAGGAGAACGGCTTTTCGGACATTCCAACCAGCATCTACTGGGCCATAGTGACGATGACCACTGTGGGCTATGGCGACATATCTCCGCAAACTGCTCTTGGCAAAGCGCTCGCATCCATAGTGATGATCATCGGCTACAGCATGCTCGCGGTTCCGACGGGCATCGTGACGGTGGAAATATCTCAGGCGTCTAGGCGGGGCATAAACACGCAAGCATGCGTGGCGTGCGGCGCGGAAGGGCATGACCTCGATGCCGTACACTGCAAATACTGCGGCGTGCGCTTGTAGGAAAAAACCGGCCGAAGGCTGAAATATTTGGCGCATCCGGGTTCCCCGTGGGTAAGCTAAAGAGATAGCATGGTCATCCAGAGAGGGAACGACCATGCAAGACACCGCGCTTTATCAATATCTGTTGGGGTTGAAATCGCCGTGGACCGTGAGCCGGGTGGATCTGA
>JAUYJC010000189.1 GCA_030688735.1 Deltaproteobacteria bacterium | reverse complement strand
GCCACGGCAACCCTATGCGAATCCAGTGAGTTGGGCGCCGATGAACGCCCACAAAGTGCCTAGTAGATCCATGGCGATCGAGAATCTCATGAATTCGCAGAAAACTGCATTGCTGCGTCCAAGAGTTTTGCAAGAGGCTCTAATAGCCTTCGGCGCATGACGGCCTCCCCGCCGGGCAGGGGGTCGAACTTGGTCGTGCCGTCGATGTTTTGCAATATCTTGCGGCCCTCGGCGTCCTCGTGCATCGCCAGCAATGTTTTCTCGAGGCGACCGACGAGCCCAAGCGGCATGTCTTTGCGCACCGAAAGCAGGTGGCGCGGCAGCAGCTCGGTCTGTGCCAGTACCAGGATGCCGTTTCGTTTCTTCTCGTCGAGCGCGGCGTGGTCGTCGTTGCTGAAGGCGCCGGCTGCGACCTTTTGGGTCAGAACCAGGTCGACGAGATTTTCCTGAGTTCGGGCAAAAACATAGCCGACTTCCATGGCTCCGACAGTGGCTTCGAGCCCCGGCTTCGAAGCAAGCCTCAAGCCGTTGCGCTGAAGGAAGAGCTTGGGCAGGAAATAGCCCGAGCTCGATTCGGGATCCTCGAAGACGATCAATTTTCCCCGCAGATCGTCCAGGCGCTGAATGCCGCTGTTGCGATGGGTAAAAATCAAGCTTCGATAATCGGCCATGCCGCTCTTCCAGCGTCTCAGGAGCAGCATTCCCGCGCCGTGGACGTTGTTCACCACATAGGTCGGATAGGGGCTCTCCATGTAGAAGTCCACCGTCCCTTGATCGAGGAGCTTCGCGAGATCAGGCAAAGTGGAGGTCACCATGACTCTGCCCTCGAGGGGCGTTGCGGGAGAAATCTTGCGCGCCACATAGCGCACGAATTCACGAAAGTGTTCCTCGATCTCCTTCTGGTGGGTTTCCGCGACGATCCCGAGGGCGAGGTTTCTTGATTCCGGCTTCTGCGGCGTTTGTCCTGCGGCCGGGGAACCGAAGCAAAAGACGAAAAGCACGAAAACCAGTGGCCCCGGACTCAATTTCATAGACCTTACTGAAAATTGTTTATTCATATCGAACTCCAAGAGCGTGGGCTGGTCATATCGTAACAAGATTTTCGCGCCTATTAATTTGGTTCTTCCGGGATTGTGTGGGCGAGGATTCACCCCGCGGCGCCCAGCGCGGCTAAGCCTTAACCAAAAGGGGACAGTCCCCTTATTTTAGCTGAAAAATTTGCCCAAGCCGCCAAAATTTTCATGGTCACGTCTTTGCCGGGATTAAGGCCGAGCTTAGTGAGGGTGTAGCGCGCCACGAAATCCGCCAAGCCGCCGCCGGCGAAAAAGCTCCGAGGAGCGCAAACAGCGCGGCCAACCATTCTGCTGTAACTCTCTTGCGCATTTTATTTCCCTCCGGGTTCAATTTGCTGCGGGGAGCTTATTCCGGCCGTTCGTCGCCGGCTTCGCTCGGCCGCTTGAGCCGGCCTGCGGCAATTTGCCGAGCGATGATTTCCGCCGCGATCTCTTGGCAGTCCTTGGTCGAGCGCAGCGGTTTGTCCGCGAACGCGCCGGTAGGCCAGGAGATAGCTCTTTGATATTCCCGCGCGTAGAGGTCGGCGCGGCACAGCACGGTGGGGTTATAGCTGTGGCCGCTGGCGGTGACCCGGGTCTTGCGCCAGCGCAAACGATCGATATCGACCGCCGCCGAGATCACCGCTTCGCCCGGCCCATCGACGATGGCGAGCATGTCGCCGTCGGGCGAAATGATCTGCGAGCGGCCGCGGTAGCCGAACTCGGGCCGGTCGGTGCCGAGAAAGGCCGCGGTGGTGCAGGAAAGGAGATATACTTTGTTTTCGGCGGCGCGGGCCACGCGCATTGCCTCCCAGCCCGCGTGCGAGCGGCGGTAAATCTCCGCCGTCGGGTGGAGCACGATCTCGGCGCCTTTCAGCGCCAGCGCCCGGGTCACTTCGGGATACTGGAGGTCGCCGCATACCATGATGCCGATGCGCCCGATGGGCGTGTCGGCCACCGGAAAAAACGCATCTTCGCCGAAGACTTCGACGAAGCGCCGATAAACGTCGCCGGGGCCGGTATAGGAGGTGTTGAGATTGTTCGGGCCGTTATGCTTGCGGTAAGTCAAAATGATCCTGCCGCGCGGATCGATCAATACTGTGCTGTTGAAATAGAGGTTGGGAAATTCCGGATGACGCTCCAGAAAATGGCCGGTTAGATAGATCTGCGATTTGACCGCGGCTTCCGCCAGCAGGTCGGTGGCGAAGTTGGGTATCGGCAGGGCCATCTCAATCCACTCTTCGAGGGAACGCGGGCGAAACTGGCCGAACAGCGAGTATTCGCCGGTGACCGCGAGCTTGATCTCGCCGACGCGGTTAGCCGCGAAGCCGGCCAGCTCGCTGATCCGTTTGATATTTTTTTTGATCAGCTCGTCCCGCTCGTCCAGCCGGCGGACCACTTGGCAGGGACTTTGGATCAGGGCGACATCGTAGGGGTACATGGAAATCTCCTTCCGGCAACCGAGGGTCGATGATCAAAAAAACTTATCGGCAAACGGTATGGACTTCAATCGTCGCGCCGAACCACGGCGTGGAGCGGCTTGGGGGGCGGGCTGGCCGCGGCGACATTCGGCTACTTGAGCAAATAGCTCGCGGGCATCGCGATGCGCAGAATACTGACCCCTTCGGTCTCTTCGATATAGCGGATGAATCGATACTTGTTTTCCAATTCGTCGTATTTAAGCGGCGGCGCTTCGGCCCGGCCGGCTTCGATTCGCGCGCAGATGAAGTGCGGGCCGTCGTTGTTCAACGCGTGGCGGATCGCCTCTTTTAGCTCGTCCACCGTATTGACGGCGCGCGAGCTTTTGATGCCGGCGCTGCGCGCCACGCCGGCGAAGTCGAGGTTGTCCGCGGTCGCGGCCGTCGGTTCGCCGCCGGAGGATTCGTACTGATGATTGTCCCAGCAGATATGAATCAGATTCCTCGGCTGGTGCAGGCCGATGGTGGGGAGCGAGCCGAGGTTCATCCAGAGCGCGCCGTCGCCGTCGAAGACGAACACTTTGCGCCTGGGTAGCGCGATGGCTAGACCAAGTCCGATCGAAGAGCAGAGACCGAGGGTTTTGACCTGAATGTTGCCGTCGCTCGGGCGCACAGCATTCCACTCGGCGGTGGCGCCACCGGCGGTGGTGACGAACAACTCATTATTGATCAGCGGAGCGATGGCCTGAAGACATTCAAAGCGCTTCATACTTCTATCCTTGAAAGGTCTCGCCGCTTTCGCGATTTTTCCGACGACCGTTCTTTACTCGAGGAAACGTTTTCTCACCACGAAGCTCACGAAGGCCACGAAGGTTTCGGATAGGTATGATTTTAAACTTCGTGTTCTTCGTATGCAGCCTATACGGTTGCTTGTCTAACCGGTGAAAGTCCGGTCGCGGGAATTGGTTGTTTGCCCGCGTAGTGATACTCGACATCCCCATGGGGTGACCCAGGAGGTGAAAGCTCGAATGTAAATGCCCTTGCCGGAGTAGGGCTAGCAATTCCATCGGGCCGTAGTATAAAGCGAACTTTGCAGCCTCGTTACACGACCCACGTAAGAACCGGCCAAGCGTGGACAAGCGGGCGCCGACCTTATGCGAAGACGGGGAAGGCCAGAGGGGGCGATGGAGTAACAGCCGAAAGAAGTCGCCTAGCCGCCGGGGTACGGAAGATGGCACGATGGGAAAAGACAGGCAGCTTAAATTAGGGACCTTCTCGTGGCCAGCCCAGACTAGACCGTAGGGCAAAGACCTGCTGGATAAAACATAAACCAGCGGGAGGGGACGAGAAGCTCGGATGAGGGAATAGTAAGCGATGATCCGGCGGGACAACATAACCCGCTGGGGAGCCAAGGACCTCTGGACTGGATAGTTCATGGAAGAGAGAGGGAGTTCCGCTTGGACGTAAGTCCCACTACGGAAGAATGCTCTCTTTTGAGACAGGGACTTTAGCCGCGTATAAATCCGGCTTGCATGAGTGAATGCGGGTCTAGCGCTTAAGCTCAGCATGTTGGATGAAGGTCGTGGTTGAATTCCAGTTTGAAGCCGTACTGGGGAAAACCCGCCGTACGGAATTTTAGAGAGGGAGGAGGAAACACGCCTGTTCCTGTATGGGTTCATGTGGTGCGCCTCCTCTCTACTCGACGGTAAGAGTTGGATATTTTTTTCGGTTGCGGCTCTGTCGCGCTAGGTCTTTCGTGGTGAAATCTGTTTTTACTTCTTGGTTGCGGCTTCGCCGCACTGGCTAAAATGGCCCCACCCACTCAGGCGAAGGGTTATCGCAACCCTTCGCCCAAATCAATCTCTTTTTTGGGATGGATCAGTTGAGAAAGAAGGGGCGGCGTCCGCGAAGCGCTGGTAACTACGAGAAGGGACCGTCCCCAACCAGTAGATGGCAGTTGGAACAATCCCTCAGCGCCGATCTCCTTCCGGAGTTCCGCAGGGCCGAGGCGGATTGAAATTTGCTGATCGGGCTTGACCCCCGCCTTACGCGTCGCGCCGTTTCCGTGATGGGCGGCGCCCTTTGGCGGCAGGACCGGTTCCCGATGGTTTGTGCTCGTGCCGGCGGGCGATCAACAAGTCCTTGGTCTTTAGCAAGCCGGCGCGCACATAGTTCGGCGCCAGCCCCAGCGAGTCGCAAACGTTATCGAACGAAAACGCTGAGCGTTGATCTCGCTCCAAAATCCAGGCCTCGGCTTCGCTAAAAAGATTCTTGTCCATTCCCCGCCGTGCCACAAGGTATTTCTGATAACAGTCGACGGCATCTTGCAGTACCGCCAACATCAGTCTTTTTTCCGACTCTATAGGAAGCGTTCGCTTGAGCGAATAGAAATAATCAGTCGAAGCCGTGGGGTCGTTATGGAATAGAGACTCGCCCCATTGCGGCACGCTTCCGGTTCTATCTAGTTTCATAAAGCACTCCATTTGTCGTGAACGGCCGATTCAACCGCCCGACCCGTTCATCGAACGGTGGTATTATAAAAGCCGTCCGGTCAAATTGTTAAACCAGGATCCTCCCAATCTGAAACCGAGCCTGATCTTGGCTCGCTCCAAAACACAGTCGAATACTGGAGAAGGACGAGGATGCGAGCAGCGAAAAAATCTAAATGCGCAAGACTTCTTGACGGTGATAGAAACTCTGTTGGGATGAAGCTGAAGGATGAAGAGAGCGCCGATGTGAGCCTTCGGGCGATACCATGCCGATTCTCGCCTTGAGAACGTTGAGCCATTTTTCCGTTGAATTGCCGCGTAGGAGCCGAACCGGTATCGGTTGAGGATAATATTCGTCCTCCGAGGCATAGGGATCGTAGAGCGTCGGTCCTTCCTGCGCCAAGACGATGATGACGGGGATCTCGTCCATGCCTTCGTTAATGTGGGCCGTGCCCGCTGCGGCGACTAACATGACTAGACTCAACATGAGTGCAATGGCGCTTGGCATACAGGCCGCGAGGCTATCGCGGGGAACGGGGTCGTGTCAATAGAAAAATGGCTACAACATAGAAAAAATGGCTACGGAAGCATGAACCTGATGATATGATCGCTAGAGGCAGGCCTCTCGCTTATTTTTCCTTGTATACCCGTTAGTTACCATGCTAATCAAGATTAAATCAGGACAAATGTTGACAAGCTTCCGTCGGTCCGCGCCCCGCCACAAAGGATGGTCGACCCCTAGTAGCGGCTCGGACCGATCGCGAACGAATCCTAAGAACCATGTCTCGCTCACAAAAACGTCTCCTGGCGCTTGCGGCAACCCTTGTTTTGCTGGTGGTAGTGACGGCTCTCCTCTATATGGCGGGCATGGCCTACCTCGAAGGCAAGCCGCGGAATTTTTGGGACGCATTGGAGTGGGCGGGGGAGAGCCTGTCGACCACCGGTTACGGAGCGGATTCGTCCTGGCGGCACCCGCTGATGGTTTCGTACGTGGTGCTGGTTCAATTTATCGGAGTCTTCATCATTTTTCTAATTTTCCCCGTTTACTTGATTCCGTTTCTCGAAGAGCGGTTTGAGACCCGGCTGCCCAGAGAAGTTCCCGCCGTCCAAGATCACATCGTGATCTTTCGCTACGGGCCGACGGTCGCCACCTTGCTTGAAGAATTGGAGCGGGCGAATGTGGCGACCTTGGTGGTCGAGGAGGAAGAGGCCGAAGCGCGCCGGCTCGTGGAACATGGGCATAAGGTGGTTTATGGCAATCTCGATGAGGGGGTGCTGGAACGAACCCATCTCGATAAGGCGCGCGCCTTGATCGTCAATAGCACGGATGACCGTAACGCGGCGGCCATTCTTACGGCGCGCCAGCTTGGCTACGCTGGTGAAATTCTCGCGTTGGTGGAAGACCCGTTTCACCGCCAGCCGATGATCTTGGCCGGTGCCACCGCCGCCTACACGCCGCGCCATATTCTGGGCGCGGCGCTGGCGGCGCGCGCGAGCCAAAAGGTGAGCCCGACGGTGGCCGGCATTCAACAGCTCGGCCACAGGCTACAGGTGAGCGAGGCGCGCATCATGCGCGACAGTGTTCTCGCGGGCAAGACTCTGGCGCAGGCGGGCATCGGTCAGCACGCCGGCGTCACCGTCATCGGCCAGTGGGTCGGCGGCAAGCTGATCACAGCGGTCACGCCCCAAATGCGGCTGGAGCCACGGGGAATCTTAGTCCTGGTGGGCACGCCGGACAGCATCCAACGTTTCATGGCGGTCTGCGCCGGAACCACGCAGTTGCGCCGGCATGGACCCTTTCTCGTCTGCGGCGGCGGCGAAGTCGGGCGTAAGGTGGTCGAGTTGTTGAGCGATGCCGGAGAAGAGACTTTCGTCGTCGACAGCCAGCCGGGTCCGGGAGTAAATCTGCTGGGCAACGTGCTCGACACCCAGATACTGAAACAAGCCGGCGTGGAAAACGTTCAAGCGGTCATTCTCGCTCTGAGCGCCGACTCTACCACGCTATTTGCCACGGTCATCGTGAAGGATATGGCGCCGGACGTGCCGGTCATCGCGCGGGTCAACAGCGCGGAAAACGTCGAGCGCCTCTACGCTGCCGGGGCGGACTTCGCGCTGTCGATCAGCCAAGTCTCGGGCCAACTGCTCGCCTGGCGCCTGCTTGGCAAGGAGTCTGTCGCCGTCGACCCCGTGCTGCGAGTGGTGAAGGTCTCGGCGCGCGGCCTGGAAGGAAGCCGGCTGACCGAGCTGTCGATTCGCGAGAGGACTGGCTGTTCAATAGTCGCCGTCGAGCGCGGTGATGATTTGCATGTCGAGTTCGGCGAAGATTTCCGTTTTCATGCGGGCGACGCGATCTATATCTGCGGCGGCAGCGAAGCGACCCAAAAATACGCTGAAGTCTTTCCTCAGGGATAGGCGAGGGGCAGATACCATATTGGAACGCTGGAGTCATAGGTTTATAACCCACGCTCCCTCGCCGCATGTTTTTCTAATGTTCCCAGAGATCTTTCGTTGCCAGCCGTGCGCCTTCGGCCATCGCCTCAAACTTCGCCCAGGCGACTTGCGGATGCCCTACTCGTGAGCCGATGCCGCAGTCGGTGCCGGCGATGACGTTCTCGCGCCCGACGATCCTGGCGTAGCGCACCAGGCGGTCGGCGATCGCCTGGGGATGCTCGATGAAGTCACTGTAGTGGCCGACGACGCCGGGGATGAGAATCGTACCGTCGGGTAATTTGGTTTCCTGCCACACGCGCCATTCATGATCGTGACATGGGTTCGACGCTTCGATGGAGTAGGCGGCGGCGGGGACCTTGAGGATCAGATCGATGATGTCCTTCAATGGAATGTCGTACTTATGCGGGCCATGATAGCTGCCCCAGCACATGTGGAAGCGCACGCGATCGATGGGCAACCCGCGCAATCCCTGGTTTAACGCGTCGATGCGCTGTTCCTGATACTTCCGGTAGTCCGCCAGGCTCATTTCCGGATGCATCTGCCACGCGTCAGCGAGATCGGGATCGTCAATCTGCAGGATGAATCCGGCATCGACGATGGCTTTGTACTCCTCGTGCATCGCGTCGGCGATGGCGAAGAGATAAGCTTCCTGAGTCGGGTAGTACTCGTTTTTCATCCAGTGCTCCATCGTTCCCGGCGCGACGGCAGGCAAGAAGGCTTCTTCGACTTGTTTCCCCTGGAGCGCGGCTTTTAGGTTTGCGATGTCCGACTTGACCTCGTCGTGGCCGACGTATCTAAGCGGCTCCGAGCAGTAAAAGACCCGGGCGTGGTGGCCGATGGAAGTCCGTCCGCCGCGGTTGAAATAATCGGGAAAGTCGGCCATGTCGCGGCCGAAGATCGAAGTCGGCTTGAAGCCGGCCGGCGCGGCGCGCTCGACGAAGCCGCTCAGCCGCTCGCGGGTGTAGCGGGAGAAGTTCGCCTTGCCAAGCTCGCCGTCGTTGACGATATCGACGCCGCACTCGATCTGTTTTTGCACGACATCGGCGACGGCCGTGCGCGTGCGTTTCGCAAGGGCGTCGTGATCGTAGGGCTTGCCTTCCTGTCGCGCCACGAGCATTTCCATCAGGTCAGGCGGGCGCGCCAGGCTGCCAACGTGAGTGACAAGAATACGATCGGTACTGCGTTTCATCATACTCCTCCATGACTATCGTCCGTTATTTCTCCCACACGACTTGAACGGCTTGAACTTCTGGAACGATTGGAACGCTGCGACCAGTTCAACAAGTTAAAGCCGTTCCAATCGTTCAAATCGTCACCACCAATTTGGAAACCGTGGCGGTGGAAATTTCGATTTATCTGAAGGCGCTACTCATCTCCGTAGCCTATCGACGAACCCGCTCTTCTTGATTTCGTCCAGAATGCTCGGTTCGAGCAGCCTCAGTGACTCGGGGGTTTGGCCCTTCGCCTTGGCGTTGGTCCTTACGGATTGAGCGATGACGAGTTCGAGGCCCCGGCGATCCGGCATGCTCAATAGACCGTCGGCGTGTTTGCCCAGGAAATAATCGTAGCCGATGCCGTATACCTCGTCATCGGCCCGGATATATTTTTTCATCACCTGGATCATCAGAGCTTTGTCCCTTTTGGCCAGGAACAGACCTTCGATGAGCGCCTTGACGACGTTGGCGGCCTTTTCCCGATTGGCGTCGAGGTAACTGCGTTTGATCATCAAGCAGCTTTGCGGGAACGCCATGCCCGCCTCGGCCATGTCGAGCAGCATATTCATTTTGTGCTTCTTGATCGCCATGGTGGCGAAGGGCTCGCTGAACAGCGATACGTCGGTTGACCCGTTGGTCAAGGAGCTAAGGCGGTTCGAGCTCGGACCCAACTGAATGACCGTGACCTGCTTCGGGTCGACGCCGAACTTTTCGAGAGTGGCCTGAATGGCGAAATCGGTCGCGGAGCCGAACTGGCTGATGGAGATTTTCTTGCCTTTGAGGTCTTGAGGGGTTTTGATCTCCGGTCGAGAGACCACCTTGAACGCGAACGAATTGAATCCGCCGGTGATCATCGCGAGATCGGCGCCTTGCAAGTTGGCGCTGATCGCCAGCGCGCCGGTGGAAAACAAAAATTGGCTTTCGTTCGAGAGTAAGGTTTGCACCCCCAGGGTGCCGCTATTCATCACCAGGTATTCGGCTTCGAGGCCGTATTTTTTGAACATACCCTCCTGATTGGCGACCCAGATGATCGAATGCAGCGGCGTCATGCCGCCGCCGCTGATGCGGATTTTGTCCGCGGCGAAACCGCCTGCCGTGCGACAAAGAACGAATGCGGCGATTATAA
>JAUYJC010000188.1 GCA_030688735.1 Deltaproteobacteria bacterium | reverse complement strand
AAAATGCGCGGTCCCAAGGGCACCAAGATAACGATCTCAATCAAACGGGAAGGCGTTCCCGAACTGATGGATTTTTCGCTGATGCGCGACACCATCCGCGTCCAGAGCGTGCGTAGCCGCAAGCTGGAGGAAGGCTACGGTTACGTCCGCCTCGCGCAGTTTCAAGAGCGCAGCGATCGCGACGTCCAGCGGGCGCTGGAGAAGATGGCCGCCGAAAAAGGCGGCATCAAAGGGCTGGTCCTCGACCTGCGCAATAATCCCGGCGGCCTGTTGACGCAGGCGGTGCGGGTCTCCGATCTGTTTCTTGACTCGGGTTTGATCGTATACACCGAGGGCCGCATCGAATCGCAAAAGCAAAAGTATAGCGCGCAAAAGGACGGATCGTGGATGGATTTCCCCATCGTGGTCCTGGTGAATGGCGGCAGCGCCAGCGCTTCGGAGATCGTCGCCGGCGCTTTGCAGGACCACAAGCGCGCCGTCGTTCTCGGCACCAAAACCTTCGGCAAGGGCTCCGTGCAAACGATCTTGCCGCTGGATGATAATTCCGCGCTGCGGCTGACCACGGCGCGTTACTTCACGCCCAAGGGGCGCTCCATCCAGGCGTTGGGGATCGTCCCTGACATCATTATCGAACCGCCAATGACGCCGCCGGCGGAGAGCAAAGCCGAAGAGAAGAAACGGCTGGGACTGCGCGAAGAGAATCTGCCGGGCCATCTGCCCAACCCGCAACAAGCGCCGAGCCAGCCGCAAGATCAAAGCGAAAAGGACAAAGAAAAGCTCGTGCCGCGGTCGGCGCCGACGGGTGACGAAACCATCGACAACGACGCCCAGTTAAAACGCGCCCTGGATCTACTCAAGAGCTGGGACGTGTTCAAACAGTTGGTGCAGAAGAAGGCGGCGTAAACTCAGCTATTCCTCGTTTCCAGTGTGCGGCGATGACTGAAAATTAGCCCTCCCCCAGGAGGGCTAATTTGTTTGTGCGCAACGATTGGCCAAAAACATGGCGCGAACCCCGACTCGGAAAAGCGATCTGCCGCTCTTCGCCGGGGAAACCAAAACGTTCCTGACGATCAGCGAGCTCAACGAGATCATCAAGGGGACGCTCGAATCCCAGTTGGACGCGGTCTGGGTCGTCGGCGAGATCTCCAATCTGCGCGTGCCTCCATCGGGGCATTGCTACTTCACCCTCAAGGATGAGAAGAGCCAGGTCGCCGCGGTGATGTTCCGGCGCCAGGGCGGGGCGCTGCGTTTCACGCCCGAAAACGGCATGGAAGTGCTCTGCTTCGGCCGCGTGAGTCTCTACTCGGTGCGCGGCGATCTCCAGCTTTACATCGAGAGCATGGAGCCGCGCGGCCAGGGCGCGCTCTATCTGGCTTTCGAACAACTCAAACAAAAACTCGCCATCGAAGGACTGTTCGCGCCGGAAAGAAAACGGCCGCTGCCATTTTTGCCGGCTGCCATCGGCATCGTGACTTCGGACAAGGGCGCGGCGCTCTACGACATGCTGCGCATCATCGGCGACCGCTTTCCGGACCGGCGCATCGTCATTCGGCCGGTCAAGGTTCAAGGCGAAGGCGCCGCCCAGGAGATTGCCGCGGCCATCACGGAATTGGATCGCTCCGGCGAAGTGGAAGTGATGATCGTGGGGCGGGGTGGTGGGTCGCTGGAGGACCTCTGGGCCTTCAATGAAGAGATAGTGGCGCGGGCGATTTTCGCATCGACGGTTCCCGTAATATCCGCCGTCGGCCACGAGATCGATTTTACCATCGCCGATTTCGTCGCCGACCAGCGTGCGCCGACGCCGACGGCGGCGGCTGAAATGGTCGTGCCGCGCAAGGCCGACCTGGAAGAGCAGATCGTCGACCTCCAGGGATCGCTGCTGCGCGGCACCCAGATTAAATTGGAGATGGCCAGGGAAACGCTTCGCGGTCTGGTGAAGCGGCTCAGCGATCCGGGAAGGAAGCTGCGCGAAAATCAGCAACGGCTGGACGAGCTTTCGGTGGATCTCTCGCGTCGTTTTCAAGACCGACTGCGGCGGCTTCGCGACCAGCTCGCGCACGGGATCGGGCGCTTGAATGCCTTGAGCCCGCTGGCGGTGCTGGATCGCGGCTACAGCATTACCCACAAGCTGCCGGAGGAAAGCATCGTCAAGGACGCGGGCTCGCTCGCGCTCGGCGACCGGCTGCGCGTTACTTTCGCTCGCAGTAAGGCACTTTGCCGCGTGGAGGGGAAAGAGTGAAGCGCACGGCCGGATTCGCCGTGGTTTTCGTTTGGCTGAGCGCGAGCATCGTTTTCGGTGCGCAGGCGTTATCCAAGACGGGTGCGCTGAAAACCGTGGAAATTCTCCAGGGAGAGGTTGCCGAAATCAATTTGTCCGCTCCTGGGGTTGTTGCCGCCGAAGGACGATTGGGGAACGAGAAGGTTTATTTCTATCCGGGTGACCATGGAGTTTTTGCTGCGCTCCTCGGTGTCGACCTCGAAGCCAAACCGGGCGCGGCTAAAATCCTCATCAGCGGCACGACGCGTTCCGGTACTCCTTGGGCAACGCAGATACCGCTCAAGATTAAGTCCAAGGCGTTCAAGAGCGAATCGTTCTCGGTGGCCCAGGAATTCGACCAGCTCAGCCCGGAGGTGCTCGAAAGGATTCGCCGCGAGCGGGATCAGTTCGCCCGCGCCTTCGCGGTTTCGGCGCCGCAGCGCTTATGGGCGCGGCCATTCGTCGGCCCCTTGCCCAAGGAAATCACCTCGCCCTTCGGCTACCGCCGGGTGATCAACGGCACGCCACGCGCCCCGCACACCGGCGTCGATCTCAAGGCGGCGATGGAAACCCCGGTGCTGGCGGTGAATCACGGCCGGGTGGTTTTATTGGGAGATTTTTTTTACAGTGGTAAGAGCGTGGTGCTCGATCACGGCGGCGCTTTGTTCACCGTCTATTTTCACCTTTCGGAGTTCAAAGCCGAGGAGGGATCGGAAGTCAAAACGGGCGACGTGATCGCTCTGTCGGGCATGACCGGCCGGGTCACCGGTCCGCACCTCCATTGGGGAGCGCGCATGAATGGCGCGCGCGTCGATCCTTTTCAACTCATCGAAAAACTCGGTGGCCGCGCCGAAGGCGCCGCAAGCTCCGCGACTAAGAACGAAAAATCGGAGAAGTGAGATGGCGAAGAAAGATCAACAGAGCAAAAAATTCGAAGCCGCGCTCGAAGAACTGGAGCAGGTCGTCGAGCAACTCGAATCGGGCGACCTGTCGCTGGAAGATTCGCTCGCCGCCTTCGAAAAAGGCGTCGGCCTGGTCAAGCTCTGCAATGAGAAATTGACCGAAGTCGAAAAAAAGGTCGAGCTTTTGATCAAGGACAAAGAAGGCAAACTCCAGCTTAAACCCTTTGCCGCCGATGCTGAAGACGAGGAAGAAGACTAGGGCCGCGGGAAGTCGCGGAGTCAACTTCAACTACATAATTTTATCCTTGTGTTCTTGCCTCGGAGCACGAGGTTAAGCAATCTCCCGTTTCCCCAGAGCAGGTGACCAACAAAAACCGCGGGCCCATTTGGTGCGTGGCTTGACACCGACGTAGACGCTCTTTACCCTCCCATCTCATAGGCCCGCCCGCATGAAACTTACAAAGCTCACTCGGCCGCTGATCATTGGAGCCGTTCTGGCCACGGTGGTTTACGTCATGGATCAACGCGGGCTACTGCAAACCGCGGAGCTTATGAGTCTGGATCTAAGGTTCCAGATGCGCGGACCTATGGCGCCGCAGCTTCCCATCGTGATCGTGAGCATTGACCAGGACTCCTTCGACGAGCTTACTCTCCCCTGGCCGTGGCCGAGGACCCTGCATGCCGAATTGATCCGCAAGCTCGCGAAAGCCGGGGCGAAGGTCATCGCGTTCGACATCCTTTTCGCCGAGCCCAAACCGGACCCGCGCGAAGATCGCGCTCTGGCTGAAGCGATTAGGGACACAGGCAACGTCATTCTCGCCGCGGAACAGACCGAGGTTCCCAGCGATTTCGGTCCCAGGTCGAGTTTGAGCCTGCCGATCCCGCTGATCCGGCAGCATGCGTTAGGATACGGCCCGGCCAACCTGATCACGGACCGTGACGGAATCGTTCGCAGCGGCAGGCTCGCCATACCATTCCAGGACAGGAGGTTTCCCGGCTTTGCGTACCGTATCTACGAGGCGATGAGCGGCAAAGAAAGTTCCCAGGACAACGCAGTCCCGACCGCTCCGTATCTCATCAACTTCCGCGGCCCGGCGCGCAGCTATCCCGTGGTGCCGTACTATCGCATCCTGCGCGGCGAGATCGAACCGGCGGTGTTCCGCGACAAGACCGTGCTTGTCGGCGCGTTTTCGCCGAGCCTACACGATCTGTTTCCAACGCCCTTCAGCGCCAGCGCGCCCACCCCCGGCGTGGAGATTCAGGCGAATTTTGTGGAGACGCTGGCGGCCGGCGATCCGATCGTCTTGATCCCAGCGTGGGCGACCACAACGCTCTTCTGGGTTCTCTCGGCGTTTTCCATCTGGGCTTCCATTTACTTGAGGCCGATGTCCGCCACCGCAGCGGTACTGGGGCTGATTGTGCTCTACGGCTTTGCCGCGCTCTACGCGTTTTCTTTTCATCATCTCTGGGTTGCCATCGTGGCGAGCATGTCGGCGAGCACGTTGAGCTACGGCGGTATCATGCTGGACAATTACGTCCGGGAGCAAAAAGAGCGGCTGCGCACGCGCGCGATGTTGAACAAGTATGTGTCGGCCGATGTCGCCGAGGAGATCCTCAAGCATCGGGAGGGCTTGGGGCTCAGCGGCAAGCGGACGCATATCACGGTGCTGTTCTCGGATATTCGCGGCTTTACCAGCATCTCGGAAAAGATCGGTCCCGAACAGGTCGTCAAGCTGCTGAGTGACTATCTTGGCAGGGTTTCTCATATCGTGTTCAAACATGGCGGCACGATCGATAAATTCATCGGCGATGCGGTTTTTGCGAATTTCGGTTGGCCGAAGTCCCACGGGGATGACGCCCTGAGGGCCGTCAAGGCCGGCATCGAGATGATCGAACTGGTGGAATCGCTCGCCCCCAAGTGGACGGAAGTCGTCGGCAGGCCGTTGAAAATCGGCGTCGGTATCAACACGGGCGAAGCGGTGGTGGGTAATATCGGCTCGGAGATTCGATCCGACTTGACCGCGATCGGCGACACGGTCAACCTCGGTGCGCGCCTCGAAGCGCTCACCAAGGAGTTGGGTGTACCGATGCTGATCAGCGAATACACAGCGGCGGAGCTGAAGGACGCCATCGCTCTGCGTCCCTTGCGTCAGGTCAAAGTGCAGGGGCGCGAGGCGGCCATTCTCGTCTACTGCCCGGAGTCGCTCATGGAAGGAGAGGTTGAATTTGCTCTGGACACGTCGGCGCCTTACGTCCAGCAGAAAAAGTGAGAGGTTGTATCAATCGGCCGGCGATATCTTATCGATTATGAAAACGATTGCGCGCGCCGCGGCGTTGCGCACGGACCAGTGGGCGTCTTTGAGCGCGGCAAGAAGCGTTACCAACGCGCGATATTCGCCGAGCTCCGCCAGCGCCAAAGCGGCCTGACTGCGCACCTCCCAACGGTCATCGCGAAGGGCCTGCATCAACGGCTGCACCGCCGTTTTGTTTTTCAGCCATCCCAGTCCTTGTGCCGCGAGGCGGCGCACCTCCCAGCTCTCATCGCTGAGCGCATCGAGCAGAGCCGGGACCGTGGACTGGCGGGCTAACCATGAGAGGGTCGCCGCCGCCTTTTTGCGCACCCAGTCCTGCTTATCGCGCAAAGCCTCGGTCAACGTTTCCAATCCTTCCGCGAACCCGAGATCTGCAAGAGCGACGGCGGCGAATTCCCGCGTCGGCCAATGTTCCTCTTGCAGAGCGGCGCGCAGTACCGGCAGGCCAGATTCGTCCTTCAGTCTTAACAGCGCCTGCGCCGCGTAGCCGCGGAACGCCCAGTTGTCGTCGCTCAACGCGGTCTTCAAAACCGGCGCGGCGGAACGGTCGCCAAGTCGCGCCAGGATGCGCACCGCGGACCAACGTACGCTCCACTTTGGATCCTCCAGCGATGCGGTCAAGACCGGAATACCGCAGTGGTCGCTGAACTCGGCCAGCGCCTCCGCCGCCGCATGACGCACGAACCAGGCGGGATTCTTAAGCGCGGTCACGAGGAATTCGCGTCCGTATGGGTCGCCCATATGGTTCAGGCCTTGGGCGGCGCAGACGCGCACTGGCCAATTCTCGTCCGCGAGGGCGGATCTTAACGTCGCAGTCGCCCGTGCGTCGCCGAGCCGCGTCATTGCCACGATCGCTTCGACGCGGATGTGGGGATCGTTGTCCGTCAGGGCCGCGCGCAGATCCGGTACGACCGACCGGTTACCGAGCTTCAGCAATGCATCCGCCGAGTCCCGGCGCACGCCAGCGTCATCGTCCCACAGACCGTTGACCAGAGCGGTTAAGCCAGCGGCGTGGCCAAGCTCGGCCAACGCCCGCGCCGCGTTCAAACGCACGACCCAGTTTTTGGCTTTAAGAGCCATCACTAAAATCGGCATCCCCGTTCGCTCGCCGGCGTCGGCCAGAGCTTGCGCGGCTTCGCAGCGCAACCACTCCTGGCGGCTTTCAAGCGCTGCGCTGAGCGCGCCGACGGCGACGGCCCGGTAAGCGGCGCGCAGAAAGTCCGGGGACTGGCCACCGCCAATCGATTCTACGCTCCCCGCCAGCTCCGTGAGCGCGTTTTCCATTCGGCCCGCCTTGGCAAGGGCGCAGGCCCAGTGGGCGCGCGATTCCGGTTTGGCATCGGAGTTCGCTTGCTCTTCGATTTCGCGGAACAATTTCTCGACAGAAGCCCGCGCTTCGGCATAAAAACGCAAGTGAAAATCGATCGAGGATTTTTCGCTCCAGTCTCTTTCAATCGCCTTGGAATACGCGAGAAAAGCCCTCCCCGGTTGGCGGGCGCGCTCGTAGGCGCGCGCGAGTTCGAAAAGCGCCGCCGGGTCGTCGGGGTGCTCTCTGCAACGGGTCTCAAGTTCGATGATGGGGTCGGTTGACATGGCAAAAGACAAAATAATATAGCCCATTTGACCGATACAGGGTAGTAATAATCCCGGATTCCGCAGTTGAAATTACGATCTAGTAAGTGAGCTGTGAGACTGGAGTGGCGAAGGCACCGAGCTCCGCAGTATCAAAGCCATTCCCCGTGCTTGGCAATCTGTTGTCAGCGGGTTACGAACGCCACTTAGGGCGCCGGTGATCTCAAGACTCTTAGAGGCAAAGGCCCATTGCCTTCGCTACGGAAGGCTCGCACCTCGCTCAGGGCCTTAACTTTCCACTGCGGAATCCGGGATAATTTGTCATCAGTGCTCCGCAGTAAGCTGCGGGGCAGTTCAATTAGCCGACCCTTGGGAGCCAAAGTGAGAGAAAGGTATGATCGATGCGCATTTTCTTTCATGGCACCGGCAGCGAGTTTACGGCGCGCGCGGGGGTTGGAAAAATGCCGGTCGAAACCGGCAGCGAGCGGGGGATAGTCTATCGCTATAACCCTAGATGCGACTCGCCGGGGCCCTGCTCGCGATAGAGACCGAAGGGTTTTAACACCGGCGCGTCGTTCATGGAAAAGAGTATCGCGTCCTCGCCTCCCGAACGATTGGCATGCTCATGCCAGTGCCAGAGCGGCACGACGAAGGTGTCGCCCTTTCCCCAATGAAACGGTTGGCCGTTGATGACCGTCGTGCCGCTGCCGCGATAGGCATGATAGAGCACCGTGCTCGTATGGCGATGCGATTGGGTGCGCTGCCTGGGCTTCAAGAGTTGGATCCAGCAGGACAGGGTCGGCAGTGACGGCCCGCCGGTTAATGGATTCACGTACTCCAGCGCGTAGCCTTCGTAAGGGTTCGGTTCTCCTTCTGCCAGCCGTTTGAGCGCAGGGTAGATATCGCACCAGCGATAGTGTAGCGGTGCGGCCGGTTTTTGTTCTTCTTTCGTCACGGGGCGAGTCATGCCAAACGCGCTGGAGTCGTAAGGACTGTTCGCTACCGCCATTCGCTTTTCCGGGTAGGGTTCGAAGGAGATAACTTGCAGCGATTGGACGAACGGTACATCCAGACCGTCGATCCAGATCATCGGCTCGGCGCCCTCGTGGGCATGCTCATGCCACGCCCACTGCGGCGTGAGAATCAAATCGCCATCTTCCATCACCATCTTTTCGCCACCGACGTTGGTGTAGCCTCCTTTGCCTTGCAGGACGAAGCGGATGGCGGCCATGGTATGGCGGTGCGGCGGCGCTACTTCGCCCGGCTGGATGAGCTGAAAGGCGAAAAGCATCGTGTGGCTGGTCATCTCGATTTCCGGCGTGCCCGGATTGACCAGGCGCAGCGTGCGGCGCTCCGCCGTGCCGCGCTCGATGTCGATTTGATCGCGGGCTTGGAGGAGGCCGTCATAGACGTCGGCCCACTTCCAAAAGTACGGTTGAACTTTCGTTTTGGGATCGCCGGGGCGCGCGCCGGGCGGGATACGCCAGATGCCGGAAATCTGTTTTTCACCCAGCCGCAGGTCCAAATTCGCCAGGTCGCTGTTCTTCGCCGTCATGGAATGCCTCTCTTGGGAATTTATCGCTTGAATGAAATAGGCAACTCTGATTATCTCGTGTATACCCACGGGCCGTGAGTTGTCAATTTGCCGCCTCGGAAGCGAAGAGGAATGGAGAGACGGTGATATGAAATACTTAGCGATCGCGGTTTTATCTATGTTCCCTTGGGCGGGAGCGGGTGAGGCCGCGGACAAATTCGGGGATGGTTGAAACCCTTCGGCTTACAGCCGAGCGTTGGCTAATTTAAGGGCCCGAGAGAGACGAACTTACGTAGCAGAAAGGAGCAAATATGATTCGAAGAAACAGGCTTGCTATTTTAATTCTCGGTCTCGGGATTACGCCGCAATTTGGCTTAGCAGAGGTCCAAGCGCAGGACTTTTATCAGGGCAAGACGATCCGCGTGATCGTTGCCACTACGCCGGGCGGCGGCTTCGATGCCTATTCCCGGATGCTCACTCGTCACATGGGCAAATATATTCCCGGCCATCCTACGTTCGTGGTCGAGAACATGCCGGGAGCGGCGTTTCTCATCGGCACCAATTTTCTTTACCGGCAAGCGAAACCGGACGGTTTGACACTGGGTAATTGGATCGGCACGCTGGTCCTGCATCAGGTCATGGGCAGGGCGGGCATCGAGTTCGATGCGCGCAGGTTCGAATATATCGGCGCGCCGGTCAAGAACCACGACACCTGCGTGATGTCGCGGGCCAGCGGCATCGACAGCGCCCAGAAATGGATGAACTCGCCGACCCCGGTCAAAATGGGGGCGACGCCTCCGGGATCGACGCCCTTCGATAACGCAGCGGTCTTGAAGGATGCGCTCGGTTTGCCGATGCAGATCGTGTCCGGCTACAAGGGCACTGCGGAAATTCGTTTGGCCGTGGACAGCGGTGAAGTGGCGGGCCTCTGCGGTCTTGCGTGGGCGTCGACCAAGGTGACGTGGCGCAAGCAGCTCGAGTCGGGAGATGTGAAAGTGGTTTTGCAAAACACCGCCGCCGCCCATCCCGAATTACCCGACGTCCCCCTAGCGATCAGCCTCGCCAAGAACGATGCCGGCCGTAAGCTGATCCAATTGGCCCTGCATGATGTCGGCGCGATCACCTACCTTTATTCGTTCCCGCCGGGGACGCCGAAGGACCGAGTGCAGATTTTCCGACGCGCGTTCCAGGCGACTTTGAAAGATGCGGATTTCGTCGCCGAGGCCAAGAAAGGCAACTTCGAGCTTGATCCCGTGGCGGGCGAGGAGCTGGAAAAAATCGTCAATGGCTTTTTCAAAGCCGATCCGGCCACGGTAAACCGGCTGCGGGAACTGCTAAAGTAGGAACGGTTTGGGGGTTGGGGTCGGGCAACCTTGGGGTAGTACGGCTTGCAAGAAAACTCGCAATCCAGGACCGCTTGACCGCTCTCGACGAGAGCAGTAGAAAATAGGGAGCGTGCTGGCCAGGGGGTGAAAAAACCGTGGAAATAGACATGCAAGATTTCCGGGTTCTCATTGTCGATGACGAGCCTTTCCAGCGCCGTGTGTTACGCGAGGTTCTGAAAAATCTTGAGTTCAGGAAAATCACGGAAGCGGACTCTGGGCAAACCGCAATTGAAAAAGTGACCGGGCAGAAATTTGACGTAATTCTCAGCGATGTCCAGATGCCTGACATGAATGGCTTGGAGTTGCTCCGGCGGATTCGTGCCGGTAAAGTTTTCACGCCAAGGGACAGCCGGTTTATCGTCCTTACATCCTTTTCCAATACCGAGGTGCTCGGGGCGGCTATGGCGCTCGACGTGAACGGTTTTTTGGCCAAGCCGATCCGCATCGGCGTGGTAATGGAAAAGATCAAGAAGGCCGTTCAAGAGAAGTTTTCAGCGCGGCCGGAAGCGGACTATGAAGCCGTGGTTACGGATTTGCCAACTTTAGGGGGGACGCGACGGGGGGCTGAACCCGCGATGACCGCCCACCCGTCGGCTGCGAATGAAATGGAAGCTCACGCGGCGGTCATACCGGTTCCTTTGATGGGGCTGCGGGAGGGGATGCGCGTCGCCAAGGACGTGGTCGCGACGGACGGAAATATTATTATTCCCGCCGGAACCAGATTGACGCAATTATCCCTCGATCGCCTCTCGGAGTTGAGCAATTTGCTGACCGAAAATGTTGTGCATATTTTGCCTTCCCGATAACGACGAGAATAGGCGAGCGGAAGATTCGGAATCCTATGGGCCGGCGCGGTGGCCGAAGGTTTTGCGTCAATCCGGCGCCGTAAGCAGCAATGATCCCTGATTCCGCAATTGAAAGTTAACGCACTGAGCGAGGTGCGAGGCTTCCGTAGCGAAGGCAATGGACCTTTGCCCCTAAGAGTTTCGAGATCACCGTGCCCTGAATGGCGTCCGTAATCCGCTGACAACAGATTGCCAAGCTCGTAACACGACTTTGATACTGAGGAGATAGGTGCCTTCGCTACTCCAGTCTCACACCCCGCTCAGTATAGATTTGAAGTTAGACTGCGGAATCCGAGATGCTGTCATCGCTATCTTTCAGACAGATGGTCTGAAAAATCTTTTATCCAGCTCTTCACGCCGTCAAAGTAAGTCGGCAATGCCGTGATGTTATTGTCGATGACTTGCCAGTCATCCGACTTTCCCGCTTTTTCCAAAACCAGACAGCAATCGGCCAGGGCATGGGCCCCGACCATTCTGGCAGAGGACTTGAGGCGATGCGCGAGCGCGCCCACCTCGCCGCTTTGTCGGTTATCGTAGGCCGCGCGTAGGCTCGATACGGAGTCCTCTCCGGTACGCAAAAAATCGCTGTAAAAGTCTAGCAACATCGCCTGGTCGTCGATACCGAGAACCTCCTTGAGCGCATTGGGATCGACGGCCTCGATTTCCGACCCTTCGTCTCCTGCCCCCGCCTTGGCCGGGGGCTCTCGCTCAGGATTCCGCCCCACGGGCGCAGTGGAAGCTGCCACGGGCGTGCCCGTGGGGCTCCACGGCGGCGCGTCATGAGAGATAGTTTCGGCGGCGCCCTGGGGGCCTTGTTGCGTCGGTGCCTTTGGCAACCATTGATCGAGGATTTCTTTCAACTCCTTGAGCTGGATCGGCTTGGGGAGGTAGTCGTCCATGCCGGTCGCCAGACATTCCTCTTTCGTGCCTTTCAATGCGTCCGCGGTGATTGCGATAATGGGGGTACGCCGGTTTTCACCTTCTTCCTTGCGAATTGCGCCCGTCAACTCGTAGCCGTCCATCTCGGGCATGTGGCAATCGGTCAACAGCAGCGCATAGTCTCCCTGCCGCCAACGCTCCAAGGCCACGCGGCCGTTGTCGACGATTTCGCACCTATGTCCGAGCATACGGATTTGATAGGCGAAAACTTTCTGGTTGGTTTCATTATCCTCTGCAACCAATATGAGCGGTCCATCGGTTTGCGGTTCGCCTGCGAGTAAAAAGTCTTCACGGTAGGGCGTGTCGGCAGGTACAGGGCTTATCGGAGAGGCTCTTCCTGCCGCGACGGCGACGGCGTGTAGAAGGGTTTCAGCGCGCATGGCGTCGAGATCCACAGCGACCGTGTCGTAGCGTACCTCGCGAACACTTCTGCGACGTCCGCGGGCGATCATGACGAAGCGCGGATTCGTGCCCGCGGCCCGCTCACGAATTTGCCCGCGCATCGCCTCGGCAAAAACCAGGTCTCTGTGCTTATCGATGACGACGACAAATTTATCCTTCTCATGTGCGGGATCGCAGATCACGCGGGTTGCATCCTCCTCGTCAGACGCAAAGACCACGGCGGCATTGGTTGCGTTCAAATAACGCTCCAGAATCAGGCCCGGCACGTCGCCTCGATTCGGGTTTAGCAGCAGGACCCTCACGCCGGACAGGTCGAACGGCTGCGGCGGTTGCTCTTCCGCCGCCAACTCGCAGGTCAAAGAGACCGAGAAAGTCGAACCGCTTCCCTCCTCACTCGCCATGGTGATAGCGCCGCCCATGATGTCGGCCAAGCGCCGGCAGATTGTCAGCCCCAGGCCCGTGCCGCCGAAGCGACGCGTGGTCGAGCTTTCACCCTGAACGAAGGGCTGGAACAGTCGCGTCTGTGTTTCGCTGCTCATGCCGATGCCGTTATCTTGCACGTGCAACCGCAATTCAATCTGGTTCTCTGGCAGTGAGCGGTATTCGGCGGATACGACGACGCGGCCGGCCTTGCTCCGGTCGTTGCCGGTGAATTTTATCGCGTTGCCCAGCAGGTTGAAAAGTATTTGGCGCAGCCGGGCGGCATCGGCATACACCGAAGGGGTCCGGGGGTCATAATGAATCAAGAGTTCGATGCCCTTGCCCAGGGCCATAGGCAAAACGCTTTCAGCGATATTCTCAACGAGCTTGCCGATGGCGACCGGCACCCGCTCCAGTTGCAGTCGGCCTGCCTCGATCTTGGAAAGATCCAGAATATCGTCGATCAGCGTCAATAGCGCGAAGGCGGACTCCTTCACGCTCGCTACGAGACTACGCTGGTCGTCGGTGAGTTGAGTATGCCGGAGCACGTCGATCAGTCCGACCACGCCGTTCATCGGCGTGCGGATCTCGTGGCTCATGGTGGCTAGAAAGGCGGACTTGGCGCGGCTCCCTTCTTCCGCGGCCTCTTTGGCCGTCAAGAGTTGCAAGACCGAGCGGTGCCGTTCGGTTACGTCTGCTGCCAGCGCGACGTATCTGGTGATTGCGTCCTCGTCATCGAAGACGGGCGTTATTTGGAGTTGCGCCCAGTAGGGGCGGCCGGACTTGGAGTAATTGAGGATTTCCTCCCTGACGGCCCTGCCGGCCCGCAAGGCGTTGCCGATCCGTTTACCCGTGTTTCGATCCGTATCCGCCCCGTGCAAAAAACTCCCGGGCCGCCGGCCGATGACATCATCAAGGGTGTATTCGGTTATCTTGGTAAAAGCATCGTTGACCCATAGGATCTCGCCATCCCGATCGGCGATGGTCACGGCGCTTTCAGTTTTCTGGGCGACCAATGCCATCAGCAGCAACTGCACGTTGAGAGCTTTTAGGTGTTCGGTCGCCACCCTGCGTTTGGAGATGTCGCGAAGAATTCCGGTAAAATAAAGCTTCCCTTGGAGGTGCATCTCGCGCACGCTGATATCGACGAAAAGGCGAATGGCGTTCTTCCCCTGGACGCTAACCTCCTCTCGGTCAAATCCAATCATGGGACAGTCAGGACCTGTGGTGAAGCGGCGAAGATAATTATCGAAGTTGTTGCGCTCAAGTTCCGGCATCAGGGACGAGAAATGTTTTCCGACCAGTTCATCCGGCTGGTAGCCGAATAGGCGCACCATCGCGGGATTGATGCTCTCAACGTTCCCTTTCTGGTCGATGACAACCACGCCATCGCTCAAGGTGTTTACCAGGCTCTCCAAGCGCGTTTGGGAATGCGCAAGCCTGCGGCGACTACGCTCGTCGAATGCCACAATGGCGACCAGGAGCAGGCCGATAAAACCGGCAAACGCGATCAGCGTGCGCCGGGTCGTGTAAAGCGGTTGGAACGATTCTGCCACCTCCGATTCCACAGCCACCCCCATGGCGAGATCATGGTTCCACATCCAGGCGCCCACTACGGGTACACCGCGATAGTTGCGGTAGCCGTTAACGTCCACGCCTCGTTCCCCGCGGACCGCGCTCATGGCCATGCGCGTGAGCGGCTGAAGTTCTCGGAGAGGCGGATGTTCACCGCTCGTTAAATCTACGCCCGGATCCCGGAGATCCAAATTCAGCGTCGTTTGTTGTTTCGCATGAACGAGCCGCGCAGTCTTCAGTTGCGGGAGAAAGCGGCTCTCGCTCAGAAACCAGCCCTTGCGATCAAAAATATAGCTTTCACCCGTTTTGGTGGATTGACGCGCCGGATAAAACAAAGGACTAAGCTCCGCCTGCGGGTTTATGCCTAATAAGATCAGGGCGGATATTTTGCCGGAATCATCCCTCACGGGAGCGCCGGCGTAAATGATGAGACGCTCCGGTGGCGAACCGTTCTGGTCATCCGGCTGAGACGGGCGACGCAGAGGGCGGCTCATAACGGCTTCGCCTGCCCACAGCCGCGCCAGTACGTCCGGTTGTGCGATGAGTAAACTGGTCCGACCAACCGATGATTCCTCGGTCGAGAATAGGTTGAGGTTGCCGGGGCCAATAAGGGAGAGTTCGTGATCATTGCTCCGCATCTGCATCGCTTGCTCTAGCGTTATCTTTAACTTCAATAACGCCGCCTGATTACCCGCCGATGAAGCGACTTGCCGGGCGAGCACTCGAACCTCCGGCAAGACAGCCGTATGTGTGACGGTGTTCAACTGACTCTTCACCCAAAGATTGAGCGCCTCGTTGGTAGTATCTAACACCAAAGGAAGTGAGTGGGCCAAGCTCGTCTTGAAGTCGGACGTAGTTTTCCGGACCATCCAGGTGGTGATACTCAACAAAACCAACAGTGCGATAGTTAACTGCAGGCGGATATGCTTTTCCGCGAAACCGATCAGCAAGGCTTGCAGGCGTCTTAGTGCCGTCACCATTCTCTCCCGTTAACGCGGATTCGACCCTCGGACTCGGGCGCGGGCTCTGGCCGGGGGCTCTCGCTAAGGTTTCCACCGCGCGGGCGTACTGGAATGGGCCGCCGGTTTGCCCGTGGGGATCCACAGGCAATGGCGCTATTCGTCACGACCCACCTAGGATTATCGGCTAGATGGCCTGGCATCTTAAATGAATGTCCCGGTTTTCCGCTTGACGGCGCGCGCTCGGCTATACTAGAAAAAGTTGTGCCGGGCTCAGAGGTTTTAAGTAGAACTCAGGTTTACATCGGTCAAAATCCATGCGGGAGGCGCGCATGGATACGAAATATTTCACCGTCGTTTGCCGAATAGGCACGCATCTTGGCCACGCCGCTTCGAGCGCGCCGCCACCGTTTTTGCAGGGGTAAAACCATCCGGTTATCGGAGCGATAAATTATGTTCACGCAACAATGGAAAACTTCGGAGCGCAAGCATGAAGTGATCGTCGCGCGGGACGTGCGGATTCCTGTCCAGGACGGAACGTTGCTGGCCGGAGACCTCTTTCGCCCCGCCGGGCCGGGAAAGTTTCCCGTGATCCTCGGTTGCCACCCGTATAACTGCGAAGTGCAAACCGCGCCGCTGCGGCCGATCGGCTACGGCAACCTGCGGGGCTACATCGAAGCGGGAGATCCGGCCTTCCTGGTGCGGCGCGGCTATGTTCAAGCCGTCGTCAACGTGCGCGGCACCGGCAAGTCGCAAGGCCAATTTCAAATGATGGGGCCGCTGGAAGTGCAGGATGTCTGCGATGCGATCCAGTGGCTGGCGAACCAGCCCTGGAGCGACGGCAACGTCGGCATGTTCGGCGTCTCCTATTTTGCCTGGCTCCAGCTCCAGGTCGGTGCGCTCAATCCGCCCCATTTAAAAGCGATCTTCGCGCCCTGGGGCGCCACGGATTTTTATCGCGACGTGTTTTACCACGGCGGCATCCTGGCGCACGGGTTTCTACGTCACTGGAGTCTCAACTGGGATAACCCGCGACCGATGAGTTGGTGCCGGGAAAAGATGGGCGATGAGCAATATCGCCGGGCAATTGAAGCCGCGCTGCGCGACGAGGACATCGTCGCCGTGGCCGATTTGCGCCAGGCGTTGGAAAATCCCGACAAGGGGAAAAATCCCGCCGTGGTGGACGTGATTTTGAACGCTCTGGACGGTGACTACTTTCAAGAGAGAAACGTCAACTACGACGATGCCCGCACGCCGGCCTTCCTTGGAGCCTGCTGGGGCATGTACGGCCTGCATCTTCCCGGCGCGTTTCGCACCTGGAAGCGCTGGAAAGGGCCAAAGAAAATGGTCATCAGTCCGCCGCTGTACTTGGACCGGCCGGTCTACCAATATCAGTATGAGTCGCTGCGCTGGTTCGATTATTGGTTGAAAGGGATCGACACCGGGGTGATGAACGATCCGCCGGTGCGCCTGTTCATGTCGCCTTCGGCGCAATGGAAGAGCGCCAAGGATTGGCCTTTGCCGGAAACCCGCTGGACGCCTTTCTACCTGCACGCCGGCGGCCTGCTCAGCGAGCACGAACTATGGCCTGACGAGGGCTGCGATCGCTTCGAAGATTCGACCTTTGCCCACCACGAGCTGACCTACTGGACGCCGGCGCTGGTGGAAAACACGGAGCTGATCGGCCCGGTGGTGCTGGACCTGTTCGCATCGAGCAGCGACGCGGAAATGTTCGTGTTCGCCACTCTGCTCTTCCAGGACCGCAACGGGCAGATCCACGAGCTGACGCGGGGCTGGCTCAGAGGATCGCAGCGGGCGCTTCGTTCGGACTCGGAGCCCTGGGACCCGATCCTGGCCCATAGCAAACGGGAACCGCTGGAACCGGGGAAAATCTACGAGCTGCGCTTCGGGATGGTGCCCACGGCGCGCCTGGTTCTCGCCGGCGAGCGCATCGGTCTACGAATCAAGGGCGCCGACAACGAACCGGCCGACAGCCGCTTGCAGCAGATCGCCCGCGGCTGTTTGTGGCGGCAGAGTCCCTGGCGAATGACCGTCTACCACGAGGAAGCGCATCCCTCCCATCTGCTGCTGCCGATTACGCAGGGAAATCTGGTGGGGACATTTCTTTCCGGGGGAGATCTCCCCGACATCGAGCCCGGAGAAAAACCGTACGCCAAGTTCCACATGCCGAAGGAGTAGCGTATAGCGAGTTACGAGCACGATGACTTGAACGATTCTTTCTCCTGATGTGCTTGGATGATTACGCCGAGGACTTTCTCGGCTTTGTATAGAAGATAACTGAAGGGAGGGTGGTGGAAAAAAATATGGAATTCAATGGTGCTCAATTATTAGTAGAAGGAATGAAGCTTGAAGGCGCCAAGTATCTTTTTGGCACATCGGCTACGGCTACCTTGCCCGTCCTCGACGTGGTCTACAATACGCCCCAGATCAATTACATACAGAGTCAACACGAGGAGGGCGCGATGTATATGGCCAATGGCCATGCCAGAGCTACAGGTAAAGTCAGCTTCTGTTTGGTTGGTCCTGGACCCGGAACGACGAACTGCCAATCGGGGATGGCGCAGGCATTTTACACATGCGTCCCCAGTATGCTTATCGCTATTGAGGACAGCACTGAGTTTTATGGACTCGGCTATGCTCTGCACCATGGATTGGATGCTGTTGCAGTAATGAAGCCGGTCGCCAAACTATCGATTAGACCGGAACGGGCGAGCCGGTTGCCGGACTTGATGAGGGTGGCTTCCCGTTTGGCGCTTTCGCCGCGAAACGGACCGGCTTTTCTCTCGGTTCCGAGAGATCTGCTGGACGAAAAAGCGTCCGTAGAATTGGTTACGCCTGAACATTACAGGATAGTTAGCTTGCCCGCAGATACATCTGGCGAAATTGCTAAAGCTCTTACAATACTTTTAGAAGCCAAACGCCCGGTAGTCCTCGCAGGAGGAGAGGTGGGATGGTATGGAGCCCAGGACGAATTGGTCAGGCTTGCCGAGATATTGGCGACGCCGGTGGCAGGAACTGAGGGGCACAAGGGAATTTTTCCTGAAGATCACCCCCTGGCTCTAGGCGTAATCGGCTTGCACGGACGCCCCTATGCCCATAGAGCTTTCCAGGAAGCCGATGTTATCTTGGCTCTGGGCACCGCTTTCACGGAATTCGGCACGGGCTGGTTCAGCCATAAGGTCATACCGAAAAACGTCAAAATAATTCAGATCGATGTCGAACCCTCCGAGATGGGGAAAATTTATCCCATTGAAATGGGTATTGCAGGGGACATAAAACGCGTCCTTCAATCGCTTATTCAGCAAGCGGAAGAAAGAATAAAGCACCCGCTCCAATGGAAAGACAATCCGAGAATCAAAGAATTACAAAGTCAAAAGACAGAGCCTCTTGCAAAACTCTTGGACGCAGCAATGCAGTTTTCTGCGAATTCATGAGATTCTCGATCGCCATGGATCTACTAGGCACTTTGTGGGCGTTCATCGGCGCCCAACTCACTGGATTCGCATAGGGTTGCCGTGGC
>JAUYJC010000180.1 GCA_030688735.1 Deltaproteobacteria bacterium | reverse complement strand
CGAGCACAGCTCGGATCGCAGCGAGCGGAAACGTCTTTGTCAAAACGCCCAAACTGATGAAATCGGTAATGCGTGTACCACTGGGAAGCTCGGCAACGGTTCGTGCCATCGGGAGTCCTCCTGTCGGATTTCCCGACAGGATACCACAGATAGCATATTAAGTGAACAGTATTGAACCTAGCCGGGATTATCTACCGCCGGCAACTTGGCTCGTCCGTGCGATCCACTGAATCGGGCCGCCGCCCCCGCAGAGCCGAAAGGAACACGGCGAGCAGAGCAAAAAAGTTCAGGGCGTAGATCGTCGTGGAAAAAGAGCCCATGAACGTTTGCGGCGCGGCGCGCCAGTTCTCGGGGGCGCCGATTTCACTGCCGCTCAGCCCCGCGGCGGACAATAAACTGCTGAACAGCGTCGCTGAGAGGGCGACCCCCATGGCGCCGCCGGTGCGCGCGGTGGTGGCGATCATGCCGGCGGCGGCGCCGATTTTCTCCCCGCTGACGGCGCCCAAAATCGAGCTTTGATTCGGCGCGTTGAAAAGCGCCCAGCCTACTCCCCAGATCACGAGCGGCGCCATAATTCTCAAGAGCGACGCGTCAAGGTCCAGTCGCGCCAGGAAAAATTGCGCCAGGGCGATGACCGCGCACCCCAGGGTGCAGAGCAGCCTCGACCCCAGGCGGTCCGAAAGCGAGCCGGCGATGGGCGCCATGATCATGATGACCACGGAGTCGGCGACAATGATCCAGCCGACCTGTGACGGGGAGTAGCCCAAAAGGTTTTGCAGGTAAAAAGGCAAGAGAAAATTGATCGCGGACAGCGTTCCAGAGATCAAAAAAAGACTTAGAATCCCCGCGCTGAAGAGCCGGACACGGAACATGGAAAGATCCAGAATCGGCGTTTCCGCTTTGGCCTCCGCGCGCAACAAAAAACACAGCGAAACGGCGGAAAGCGACAGGGCCGAGAGCAACGCCGGATGGCGCCAGCCGACGCGCGGCAATTGATCGACGGCGTAGATGAATAGGCCGTTGGTTAGCAAGAGCAGCAGCGCCCCCGCTATGTCGATGGAAGTTTTTTCCTTGGTTCGAGTCTCGGGCACGACCTTCCAGGCGAGATAGGCGCCGAAAAGGCTGAAGGGCAGGTTCATGTAAAAGATCCAGCGCCAGCCGATCGTGTCAATCAGAAATCCGCCGAGCGACGGGCCGGTGAGAAAGCCGACGTGAAACGCCGTGGAAGTGAGCCCCAAGGCCCGGCCCCGCTCCTCCGGCGGAAGATTCACCGACACGATGGCTCTGCCGTTGGCCGCGATCATCGATCCGCCGATCGCTTGAATCGCCCTGAAGAAAATCAGTTGGCCGGTCGTCTGCGACAGACCGCAGAGCGCGGAAGCGGTGACGAAGATCAAAAAACCGAGACTGTAAAAACGCCGCCGGCCAAACAAATCGCCCAAGCGGCCCATGGTGATGATGAGGCCGATCAGCACCAGATCGTAAACCAGCACGGTCCACTGGATCGTCGTGAAAGCCGTGTGGAAGGTCGACGTCAGCGTCGGGAGGGCGACCATGATCGCGCGTTGGTCCAGGCCGACGATGGTCTGGCCGATACACACGCTGAGCAGAATCAGCCGCGAGGTACGTCTTGCCTGTTCGTTAGCGGGCGTCATCAAGTTTGTTGGAGACGATTGCTAGTGTCCTGGAACCCAAGTTGGTTTACCCAATTCCCCCTTTGAAAAAGGAGGACTGAGGGGGATTTGCTCACCGGCGCCGATTACTCCTTTCGGGCGCCGCGCATGGCGGCGAAGAGAACCGACAAGAGCGCGAAGGCATTGACGACATGCACGGTGTAGCTGAAAGCTTGCAGATGAATTTCGGGAGACGCCTGCCAGCTCAGAGAAGAAGCGATCTGTTCGGGCGTGAGGCCCGCCGCGCTCAGACTAACGGTGAGAATCGTTCCAGAGAGCGCGATGCCGATGGCGCCGCCGATTCGCGCCGTCGTCACGGTCATGCCCGAAGCGGCGCCTATTTTATCGCGTGGCACGGTGCTCAAGATAGCGCTCTGGTTAGGCGAGTTGAACAGCGCCCAACCCAGTCCGACCAAAACCTGCGGCAAGACCATCTGGAAAATCGAAGATCGCAGCGTCAGGGAACCGATCAGGAATTGAGCCACGACGATGATGGCAGCGCCGACGCTGCATAGCAGTCGCGAACCCAAACGATCGGAGAGCCAGCCGGCCACCGGCGCAACCAGGATGATCACGACAGAGCCGCCGATAATGATCCAACCCATTTGACTGGGCGTGAAACCGACGAGGTTTTGCAGGTAAAAAGGCATTAACACGCCGATGGCGGATTGCGTCGAGGTGATAAAGAAGAGACTGAGGTTCGCCGCGGTAAACAAGCGGTTGCGAAAGAGCGAAAGGCTTAAGATCGGCGTCTCGGCCTTTTGTTCGGTGCGGATAAAGAGAACGAGACTACCGAGTGAAACGATAAAAAACGAAAACACGACAGGGTGGCGCAGGCCGAGATGAGGCGACTGATTCAAGGCGAAGATAAAACAGGTATTGGCGAGGAGCAAGAAAGCCGCGCCCGCCAGATCGACCTTCACGCGTTCTTCGCTCCGTGCTCTCTCCTTGAGCACCCTCCAACCGAAATAAGCGCAAGCCAGGCTAAGCGGGATGCTCAGATGGAAGATCCAGCGCCAACCGATGGTGTCGATAATAAAACCGCCGAGGGTCGGCCCGGCCATGTAGCCGACATGATACGCCGTCGACATGAGCCCGAGGGCCTTGCCGCGCTCCGAGAGCGGCGCATTCACCGTCACCAACGCCCGTCCGTTGGCCATGATCATCGCGCCGCCGATTCCTTGAACGGCGCGGAAGCCGACGAGCTGAACCGGGGTTTGCGCCAGACCGCAAAGCGCGGAAGCGACAGCGAACAGGAGAAAGCCTGCGAAATAAATCCACTTGCGACCAAACAGGTCGCCGAGCCTCCCCAAGGTCAGGACCAAGCCGATGACGGCGAGGTCGTAGACCAGCAGCACCCACTGAATCAACGAAATGTCGGTATGAAAGACGTGAGTGAGGGTGGGCAAGGCGACCTGGATCGCCCGGTGATTCAATGCGACCAAGACGAGCCCGAGCGAAACCTGATAAAGAACCAGGCGGGAATGTGCTTGTTGTTCGGTCGCGCTGCCGGAATCAGCCATCGTCGCTTAAGGAAAAAAAATGGGGCCGGCGCTTGCCCGCCCACGTGGAGCCCCACGGGCACGCCCGTGGCACCTGCCATTGCGCCCGCGGGGCGGAATCCTGAGTAAGAGCCCCCGGCCAAGGCCGGGGCTCGCACCGAAGGGTCGGGGAGGATCGCCGGGAATGGTCAAGAAGACTTTCGCGACCAGGACGAGGTCAGTTCCCGTTGCAGCTTCTCTCGAATCCGCTTGCGGCTTTCGGTCTTCTTGCTCTTGAAGATCTTGCCGGGGGGAGGAAGCTCTTTTCGCACCCGGGCCAGTCCAATGGGAACTCGCTTTCTTTGACTCTTATTCGATGCGGCGGTCAATGGAGTGCCACTTGAGCCGCGGACTCGTTTTCGAGCGTTGATTCCCCGCGATCGAAAAGTAAAGTCTCTCCGTCAGAGTCAATTTTAACTCGATCGCCTTCCTTGAATTCCCCTTTGAGAATCTTAACCGCCAACGGATCCTGAATCAGACGTTGGATCGTGCGCTTGAGCGGGCGTGCGCCGTATGCCGGATCGTAGCCTTTGTCGGCGATCAGCGCCTTGGCGCGCTCGGTGATTTCCAGCGTCAACTTTCGCGCGGCAAGATTCTGCCGCAACCGCTTGAGCTGAATTTCCACGATGGACTTGATCTCTTCCCGGCCGAGGCTGTTGAAAATGATCGTTTCGTCAACCCGATTCAGAAACTCCGGCTTGAAGGCTTCCCGTAGCGCCGCGGTGACCCGCTGCTCCATTTCCTTGCGGTCGCGCTCGGCGAGGTCTTGAATGTATTGGCTTCCAAGGTTCGAGGTCATGATGATCACCGTGTTTTTGAAGTCCACGGTGCGGCCCTGGCCGTCGGTCATCCGGCCGTCCTCGAGAATCTGGAGGAGCGCGTTGAAGACATCGGGATGAGCCTTCTCGATCTCGTCGAACAGCACCACCGAATACGGGCGGCGGCGCACGGCCTCGGTGAGATAACCGCCTTCTTCGTAGCCGACGTAGCCCGGAGGGGCGCCGATGAGACGCGAGACCGAGTGCTTTTCCATGAACTCCGACATATCCAAGCGCACCGTCGCCTGCTCGTCGTCGAACAAAAATTCCGCAAGCGCGCGGCATAGCTCCGTCTTGCCGACGCCGGTGGGACCGAGAAAAATAAACGATCCGATGGGGCGGTTCTGATCTTGCAAGCCGGCGCGGGCGCGGCGCACGGCGTTGGCTACGGCGTGAATCGCACCGGCTTGGCCGACCACGCGCAGTTTGAGCCGGTCTTCCATCCTGAGAAGCTTTTGGATCTCGCCTTCGAGCATCTTGGACACCGGGATGCCAGTCCACTTCGCCACGACCTCGGCGACATCCTCGGCGTCGACCTCTTCCTTGAGCATCTTCTGGTTCTTTTGCAGTTCGACGAAGTTCTGGTTGGCCTGCTCCAACTCTTTCTGGAGCTGGGTCAGCGTGCCGTAGCGCAGCTCGGCGGCCTTGTTCAGGTCGCCGCGGCGCTGCGCCTGCTGCTCTTCAACTTTAGTCGCCTCGATCTTTTCCTTGAGCGCGCGGATGCGCTGGATCGATTCCTTTTCATTCTGCCAGTGGGCTTTGAGGCCGCTGGAAGTCTCCTTCAGGTTTTGAATCTCGCGCTCGAGCTGCGCGAGCCGCTCCCTCGACGCCTTGTCTTCCTCGCGCCTGAGCGCCTGTTTTTCGATCTCCAGTTGGAGGACCTTGCGCTCCACTTCGTCGATCTCGATGGGCATGCTGTCGATCTCGATGCGCAGGCGTGAGCCCGCCTCGTCGATCAAATCGATGGCCTTGTCCGGCAGGAAGCGGTCGCTGATGTAGCGGTGCGATAGAGTGGCCGCGCCGATAATGGCCCCGTCGGTGATGCGCACGCCGTGGTGAACTTCGTATTTTTCCTTCAGGCCGCGCAGGATGGCGACGGTGTCCTCCACCGTCGGTTCGGCCACCCGTACCTTCTGAAAACGCCGCTCCAAAGCGGCGTCTTTTTCGACATACCGGCGATACTCATCCAGGGTGGTCGCGCCGATACAGTGCAGTTCACCGCGCGCCAGCGCCGGTTTTAACATGTTTCCGGCGTCCATCGCGCCTTCGGCCTTGCCGGCGCCGACCATGGTGTGCAATTCGTCGATGAATAAAATAATGCGGCCTTCCTGCTTGGCGAGATCCTTCAACACCGACTTCAACCGCTCTTCGAATTCACCGCGGTATTTCGCTCCGGCGATCAGTGAACCCATGTCGAGCGCGAGTAGCCGCTTGTCTTTAAGTCCTTCGGGCACTTCGTGATTAATTATGCGCTGCGCGAGCCCTTCGACAATCGCGGTTTTGCCCACGCCGGGGTCGCCGATCAAAACCGGGTTGTTTTTCGTGCGCCGTTGCAGGATTTGAATGACACGGCGGATTTCTTCATC
>JAUYJC010000149.1 GCA_030688735.1 Deltaproteobacteria bacterium | reverse complement strand
AACCTCTCCCGCTGCGCGATCGGTACCGTGGCGTCGAGGCCGGCCTTGGTGGTGAAATCGCCCGCCTTCTTCGATGGGTCGATGCTGCGCGCCGGCAAGTTCGGCACGATGACGAGGTCGTTGTCCGCCTGAAAGCGGGTGGCAATGGCCCATTCGATATCCTGCGCATCATGGACATTGACGTCGTCATCGACCACCACGACGTGCTTGATGTAGGACACGCCGGAGAGCAGAAAATAAAGCAGTTGACGCGCTTCGCCGTCGTGTTTCTTGCGCAGCGAAACCGCGACGTGGGTACGGTTGCTCGATTGATTGATGGCGAGATCCTGCACCGAAAAGCCCCTGCCGCGAAGCATTCTTAACATCTCCGCCTCACCGGCCGGGCCGCCCAGGAGCGCGACTTCCTGCACCGTAGGATGCAGGGCCTGAAGAATCGGCTCTTTTCGGCGGCTGATTCCCGTCACCTCGATCACGCAGCTATCGTCGGAAAAATAATAGCCGGAGGTTTCGCCGAACGGTCCTTCCCTTTCGCGCATGTTTGGCAGGACTCTTCCTTCGATGACCAACTCCGCATGCGCCGGGACCTCGCAATCGACGGTTGCGCATCGCGTCAGCTCTACGGGACTGCCAAGGAGGCTGCTCGCAATCGCCAGTTTATCCTCATTCGGCGAGGTCACCACCGAGGCGAGCAACAGGACGGGGTGCACCCCCAAGGCGATGGCGACGTCGAGAGGTTTGCCGTCCCGTTCCGCCTCAGCGGCAAAAGCGGCGATCGGCGGGTTGGAAAGATGGACGCCCATCTTTCTCTTTCCCTTGATCTGCAAGCGGTGCAGTCCCATGCTTCTGAGACCGGTGGAAGGGCTTTTGGCAATCAGGATGCCGCAGGCGATGTAAGGACCGCCGTCCCCCTCATGATAGGTCGGTATCGGTAGCGCGGTAAGATCAATCTTATTCTGGTCTCGGACGATCACCTGCTTGACCGGCCCGCTTCTCACTCTCCTGGGCTCGATCTTGCGGGCGCGCCGCTTGAGAAATGTCTCCAGGAGCTTCTCTTCGTCTTGAACGCCGAAGGCCAACGCCAGTCGTTTTTTTGTGCCGATGAGATTACCGGCGATTTGCATGGCGTGGCCTTTTATGTTCTTAAAGAGCAACGCCGGTCCGCGGATCGTATCGAATTGCTTCAAGTACTCGGAGAGTTCGAAGCGGAGATCGACTTCTTCCTCTATGGAAAGCAATTCGCCGCGATTCTGTAGGACCTGCAGAAATTGCCTGAGATCTTTGACGGCCATGTGCTCTCCTCTGGACTTCCGGCGCGCAGTTCTCGCCTCTCTCCCTGCAAACTCTTGTCCAACCGAATGCGCCTGCGACCAGCCGCACTACGCCCCTCCAATCGCTTCTAATCCACGGCGAAAGACAATATCTCCGACTGGCCGCAAGTATTTTTTCCTCTGAAATCGGAAATTCTCCGTGAAAATTCTAGAAGATAGGAAAAGAGGTGTGAGCCCAAGTAGCGCGTTGGCTTCTGAATTTTCGGAAGATCGGGTCGCCACTGGGATTCTTGCGGAAAAACATCGCTGCCGCGGTGGTAAGCCCTCATCCCCGTTGTTCGCCAACCTTGGTACGGGCTTTGCTCAAAAAGCTCCAGCCCCCTTCGACTTGAGACCACGGACGGAGCATGCTGGCGCCCGCTATCGCGATTTCTCCGCGCGGTTTCCAATCACTAGACCACAAGATTTGGCAGGGGCTCTCACCTTGGAAAAGGAGCGTTTATGAAAGAGACCCAAGATCTTCGAAGTTTCATCGGCCGCTTGGAGTCGATGGGAGAGATAAAAACAATCGAGGGCGCGGATTGGAATTTGGAAATCGGCGGCCTGACCGAACTGCTTTCCGAAAAACGCGGGCCGGCATTGCTGTTCGATCGGATCAAGGACTATCCGCAGGGGTTTCGCGTTCTCACCAATCCCTTGGCATCCCAGACGCGGCTCGCATCGGTCCTCGGCCTGGATGAGAATCTTCGCGGCCTAGAGCTTTTGAATGCCTGGCGCATGAAGCTCAGGGACTTTAAGCCTATGCCGGTCGCCATTTCGGAAGGCGGGCCGGTTTTTGAAAACACGATGGCCGATGGAGAGATCGATCTCTTTCGTTTTCCTGCGCCGATTTGGCATGACCTGGATGGCGGCCGCTACATCGGCACCGGTTGTTGCGTGGTGACCAAAGACCCGGAATCCGGCCACATCAACGTCGGCACCTACCGCTGCCAAGTGCAGGGGAAAAACCGCATCACGGTGAAAATGGACAAGGGCAAACATGGCCGCATCGCTCAGGAAAAATACCATCAGGCGGGCCGGGCTTGCCCGGTGGTGATTTCTCTGGGAGGAGACCCGTGGCTGTTTTTGGCTGCGACGTTGCCTCTGTCCCTGGACACTTCCGAGTACGAGTTCACCGGCTGGCTGCAAGGCGCGCCGGTTCCAGTCATTCCCGGCCCGATCACCGGGCTGCCGATTCCAGCCACCGCGGAAATTGTTATCGAGGGAGAGATTCCACCCTACGGGCCGGAAAAACTTCCGCAGGAAGGACCTTTCGGTGAATGGCCCGGCTACTATACGAACACCACGGTGGGGGAAGTGCCGATCATGGAAGTGGCCAGGGTCTATTTTCGCAACAATCCGATTCTGCTCGGCGCTCCGACCTTAAAATCTCCCAATCAACATCTGCCGATTCCTCTGAGCGCGGCGAGTCTTTGGGACCAACTGGACAAGGCGGGCATTCCCGAGGTCAAGGGGGTGTGGGGCTTCGTCTACGGCTCGACCGGGCCGTTCACCGTGGTCGCCATTCGCCAGCGATATGCGGGACATGCCAAGCAGACGGCTCTGGTGGCATGCGGGGCCAAGGCCGGTGTCGTGGGCGGAAAATTCGTCGTCGTGGTGGATGATGATGTGGACATTACCGATTTGCAGGACGTCATCTGGGCGATGTCCACTCGGTGCAACGTGCGTGAAGCAGTGGATATCGTAAAGGGGGTTTGGACGACGCCGGTCGAGCCCGCGGTGCGTCCGTCTTCCCGGTCGCTGCGCGGCAATACGATGGATCGCGTTCTCATCGATGCTTGCCGTCCTTATCAGTGGCTGGACGAGTTCCCTCCGGTGAATGCCTTCAGCAAGGAATACAAGCGAGGACTTGCGGAGAAGTGGCAGGTATGATGGAAAGGAAAATCGCAAGTAAGTTGATTTGAAGCCAATGTCCAACCACAAATCCCTCCCGACCGTGATCGGCGCGTCGGTGTTGCGGGCCGACGGCCCGGACAAGGCTGCCGGTCGAACCATTTACGCCGCCGACGTCAAGTTTCCGGGAATGCTCTGGGGCAAGGTTCTCCGCAGTCCCCATGCGCATGCTCGCATTGGTCGCATTGACGCGGCCAAAGCGCGCCGCGTGCCGGGCGTCAGGGCGGTCATCACCGGCCAGGAGATCCCCGGCCACTTCACCGGCAAAATGATCCGCGACATGCCGGTGCTCTGCTGGGACATCGTGCGCTTCGTGGGCGATCGCGTGGCCGCGGTGGCCGCCGAGACGGTGGAAGCCGCCGAAGATGCGTTGGCCCTTATCGAAGTTGACTACGAGGAGCTGCCGGCGGTCTTCGATCCGCTGGAGGCGATGCGGCCCGACGCGCCACGCCTCCACGAAAACGTCGCGGAATATGACGGCGCTCCCAAAGAGCGCCTCGCCCTCGACCTGCACAATGGCCTGACGAGGCTCGGCTGGCGCAAGGGTGACGTCGATCGGGGCTTTCGCGAGGCGGATAAAGTCTTCGAGCATACCTTTCGTATTCCCGCCCGCCACCAGGGATACATCGAGCCGCACGCCGGAGTGGTCGCCATCGATCGCGATGGCCGAGTACAAGTCTGGGTATCTGCCAAGAATCCCTTCGGCATCCGCAGCCAGTTGGCCAAAGCCACGGGAGTGGCAGAAGAAACCATCCGCATCAACGTGGTCAACGTCGGCGGCGAGTTCGGCGGCAAAGGCGACGCTTTCGATATGCCGGTCGCCTATTTTCTCGCGCGCCAGTCGGAACGCCCGGTAAAGATCGTCATGGATTGCGCCGAGGAGTTGATGGCAAGCAACCCGTCCCATCCTACGGTCGTCACCGCGCGCAGCGGGGTCATGCGAGATGGGCGCATTGTCGCCCGGGACCTCCGGGTGGTCCATGCCAGCGGCGCCTATGGCGCGCTCAAGTCCAACGCCTCTCTGGCCACCTGGCACTACGCCGGCGGGCTCTACCGCGTTGAGAACGCCGCCATCGAGTACTTGCAGATCTATACCAACACCGTTCCCGGCGGCTACTTTCGCAGTCCCGGGTCCGTTCAGACGTTCTTCGCGTTGGAATCCCACACCGACATCATCGCCCGAGAGCTGGGCATCGAGCCTGCCGAGTTTCGCTTGAGAAATCTTATTAACGAAGGCGAAAAGGACGCCGTGGGCCAGCAGCTCCGGCATGTGCGCTCTCGCGAAGTCCTAACGGCGGCCCTGGACGCCGCCGGCTGGAAGAAACCCAAGCGCGGGCCCGGCTGGGGCCGCGGCGTCGCGCTTTACGGGCGTCACATCGGCGGCGACGATACCGGGATCATCCTTAGCGCCGAGCCCGACGGGACCTTTGCCGTGATAAGCCCCACCGTCGATCAAGGCGCGGGCACCCACACGATCCTCCAACAAATCGTCGCTGACGAGCTCAAGATTCCCATCGAGCAGGTGCGCGTGGTGCAAGGTGATACCGACACGGCGCCACGCGACAGCGGCGCCAGAGCGAGCCGGGTGACTTACGTTGCCGGCCGCGCCGCCGTTCGGGCATGCGGCGAGCTGCGCGAGCAACTCCTCGCGCAGGCCGCGCGAATATTGGAATGCCCGCCGAGTGAGGTGGATTGGGAAAACGGCAATTTCTTTTTCCGCCAAGATCGCCGCCAGCAGGTCGCCCTGCGCAGAGTCCTCACCCAGACCGGCGGCCGGCTTAGCGTCACGATTCATGAGGTTGCGCCCTACCCTGAGGATGTGACCTACGTGTGCGCGCAGATCGCTGAAGTCAAGGTCGATCCGCAGACCGGCGAGATGCGGCTTCATCGCTTCATCACCGCCCACGATGTGGGCACGATCATCAACCCCATGACTCATCAAGGTCAGATTGACGGCGGCGTGATCATGGGCGTGGGCCAGGCGGTGATGGAAGAGTTGGTGATGGAGAACGGCCGGGTCACCAACTTGAGCCTCGGAGACTACAAGCTCCCCGCGATGGGCGACATCCCCGAGTTAAAAACCGTGCTCGTGCACTCCGGCGGCGGGGTGGCACCCTACGAAGGCAAGGCGATCGGCGAATTCGCCAACAACAGCCCGCCGGCGGCGATCGCCAACGCCGTCGCCGATGCGGTGGGCGCGCGTCTGTTCGAGCTGCCGATCAGCGCGGAGAAGATATACAACGCTCTTAAGCAGAAGAACGGCTAGTGTCCTCTCTCAGAAATTCTATGAGCGATTCGATGTCTCTCAGTCGTCATTCCCGCAAAAGCGGAAATCCAGTGGTCCTCCGAAGGCCTGGATTCCGGGTCTCGCTAGCTATCGCCAGCTCGCCCGGAATGACGATTAACTCAGGTAACCAACTTCCGAAAAACTACGCTAGCGGAAGCAGAGTTTCTTTCCTGTTCCGGATTCGCCTTAATTCAGCTTGAGGTCGAGGTGCGATATGCCAAATCCGACGGCTATGAAATGCGACATCGACATGAACCGGTTCCGCCTTCGAACCTTTGTCGACAAGCTGATCGACATGGGCGAGGTCGAGATCCACGACGAACCGGTGCCGTTGTCCGAACTGAGCCGCATAATTGAGGCGACACCCAAGGCGGTCCTGTTCCGCAAAGCGGGGCCGGAGCAGGTTGAACTGGTGAGCAGCGTGGCCGGCGGCCGGCGCCGCCTCGCCGCCGCCTTCGGAGTTTCCAGCGACGAGGCATGGAAAGAATACTTGAAGCGTCTGGAATCGCCGCAGCCGGTAGTCAAGGTGACCTCCGGGGAGGCGCCCGTCCACGAGATCGTGATGCGGGGGGACGACGTCGATCTGAGCAAGCTGCCCTTCCATCCGCAGCATGAGCTTGACGGCGGCACCTATCTGGCCTCGGGCATCGACTACGCCATCAACCCGGAGACCGGCGTCACCAACGTCGGCTGCCGGCGCTTAAGCCTGCGCAACCGCCGCGAGCTGGGAATCAACGTCACCGCGCCGTCGGATCTCAAGCGCATCTACAGCAACGCCGCCGCGCGCGGCCAGCGCTTGCCGGTAAGCCTCGCGGTGGGTTCGCATCCGCTCGATTTCATGGCCGCCACCATGCGCATACCGACGGATGAGGTTACCTTGGTCGCCACCTTGCGCGGCGCGCCGTTGCCGCTGGTAAAATGCGTCACCAACGACATCTATGTTCCGGCCGACGTCGAGATGGTTTTCGAAGGTTATCTCGACGAGCACGGCTACCATGAACCCGAAGGACCCTATGGCGAGACCATGGGCTACTACGGGCCGATGCATTTGGATCCGGTCTATTGCGTCACCGCCGTCACCATGCGGCGCGATGTGCTGTACCAAACCGTCTTGCACGGCTCCAATCGCATCCTGGCACGCGCCGACTCGGCCAACTTGAGCGCGCTGCGGGCCGAAGCGATGGCGATGAAGGCGTTGCGCGGCGTCGTTAAAGAACCGGTCGCGGCCTATTCCATCGCCAGTTCGGGCGGCAATCAGAATTTGCGCATCGCCATTCGCCAGCACGCGCCGGGCGAAGCGCGCAGGGCGATCCACGCGATCTTCAGCGCGCTGATGAACGCCAAACATGTCTTCGTGGTCGATCACGATGTCGATATCTTCGATGACAGCCAGATGGAGTGGGCGCTCTCGACGCGGTTCCAGGCCGACCGCGATTTCGTTCTGGTCGAAGGGCTGCCAGGAATGCGCATGGATATTTCTTTGGAAGGGCGGCGCATCGGCGCCAAGGCCGGCTTCGATTGCACGGTGCCCTTTGAACGCAAGCCGACCGTCGCCACCAAGTCAGCCACCGCGCCGATTTTCGGCGGCCCGCCTGCTGGGCTGCGGGCAGGCCCGCGCCGATTTCAGACGGTGCGCGAAGCGGTGGCGGCCGGACCGATTTATTTTACCGACATCATGCGCGGCCTGGGCAGCGACGACGGCCGCGAGATCGCTCTCGAACTCGACGCGCTGCGCGAGGAAGGTGTACTTTGCCGCAACAGCGACGGCCAGTATTTGCTGGGCCTATCGCAAAAGGGCGCGACCACCGTCGTGACGGGGTGAAAAACCCAGACATGGGGGATCGGAAAAGAAATGTCTCCCGCAAAGGCGCAAAGGGCGCCAAGGTTCGGAGAAATATATTTTTCTTTGCGTGCTTGGCGCGATAAATTTTTTTGCAGTCGTTTGAGGAGGAGTTATGTCCAAGAAACTACGCTTCGGCCCGGCTTGTTATCATGTCCTTCACATGATCCCCATTCAGGTCGCCCATGAAATGAATTTTTTCTACGATGGCGGCCTCCGCGACGAGGACGGCAAGCCCGACTACGAGATCGTCAGGGGAGGCTTGGCGCCCTTCATGTTCGAGAAGGAGACCCTGGCCCAGCGCATGAAAGAGCTGGATATCGATATTGCCATGGACGTCAAGCCGTCGACCGTAGCCTATCTCCAGAAGCAAGGGCATGACCTCTTCATTGTCGCAGGCTGGCGCAACAACCAGCCCAACCACGTCATAGCGTCGAAGGACATCCGGAGCCTCGAGCAGCTCAAGGGCAAGCGCATCGGGGTGATCGATATAGACGATATCCTGGTCACCGCATTGCGCCCCTGGCTGAAGCGGGCGGGGGTGGATCCTTATAAAGACGTCGACTGGGTCCGTGGCAACGCGCCCCGGGACGCCGGCCCGAACCTCCGCTCCGGCGCGATCGATGCCGTGTTCCAGGATCCGACCGATGCGGAGGCGCTTCGGGCCGAGGGCTTCAGCGATATTTTCGATGTCGCTTCCCATTATCCCAAAGGACGTCCCGATCGCGTGATCGTGGCCACGGCAAGGGCTCTGCAGGAGAAGCCGGACAAGATAAAAGCCTGCATCAAGGGAATGATTCAGGCCTACTGGTACATTCGCAAGCAGCCGGAGAATTTCGACCAGTGCCGGCAGTTGGAACGGCGGCTGCGCATGGAAAGCGCCGATCCTGATGAACAGCGCCGCAAGCTGACCATCGGCATTCCCGCCCATGCTGAGCATCTGCCGTTCCCCTACAACGGCATCCCGACCAATTTAGAAGGATACCTCCAGGAGGCGGTCGAAGTGGGCGTGATCGATGAGCCGCCGGATATGGAAAAGCTCGGTCAACTGAAGCTCGTTCAGCAAGGCTTCATCGAACTGGAAGCGCGGGAGGATCTGAAGGAAGACCTGGCGCGGATCAAGAGCCTGGTGGGGCGGCTGGGATATTAACGCGCAACGCGTTTACTACTTTGAGGATGGAGGATGGAAGATGGAGGATAGAAAGACGGGTAGGGTGCGCTTGCGCACCGTTTAAAGATCGCCACGGAGGATCAGCGAGCCCGCGCTGCAACCGAAATTCGGAAAATGTCCCGCAGAGGCGCAAAGGAAGAGCATTGTCATTTCGAACGAAGAGAGAAATCCTTGTTTCGAGCAAGGCGAGAAATCTTTCTCAGATCTCTCGCATTCGCTCGAGATGACAGGCCTTGGGCCTGTCACTTAGCGTCTTAGCGGGAGGAATATCCGAATCCGAGAGTCTTCGACTGGGGGTCTGCCCTGAGTTCAGTCGAAGGGTGAGTTATGAAGACTGAAGGCCGAATCCCGCACGTTGAGAACTCAACACTCATCACTCAGGACTGAGCACTTGGCCGTGGATAAACGATGAAAAAACTATTTCGGCTCTTACTAATCATCGCATTTCTGGGTGCGGGGCCAGTCACCCAGGCGCAGCAGCCGGCGAGAAGTCCCCGGATAGGAATTCTGCTCCCGCCCTCCGCGTCCTTCAATTCGGCCCGGGTCGAAGCATTTCGCCAACGGCTGCGCGAGCTCGGCTATGTCGAAGGGAAAAACATTTTCTTTGAGTACCGATATGCAGAAGGGAAACTCGAACGGCTGCCTGACCTCGCAGCCGAGCTGGTGCGTCTTAAAGTTGACGTCATCGTCACCGCCGGGCCGGCTGGCCCAGCTGCTAAGAAGGCTACCGCGACAATTCCCATCGTATTCGCCACTTTTGCCGATCCAGTAGGAAGTGGGATTGTCTCCAGCCTGGCACGACCGGGCGGGAATATCACCGGTCTCAGCCTTATGACGCCAGATCTAGACGGCAAACGGTTGGAACTGCTCAAGGAAAGCTTTCCAAAGGTTACTCGGGTGGCCTTCCTCTGGATGCCGTCTGGTTCGATGGGAAACGTGCCTCTCAAAGATATGGAGGCTGCGGCCAAGGCGTTGGGAGTCAAACTTCAATCGCTTGAAGTGCGAAGCCTTGACGACTTTGAGAGTGCATTCGCGCGAGCGAAACGGGACGGCGCACAGGCGCTCATTACGTACCCAGGTCCACTTATCAACACTCAGCAACGTCAAGTGTTGGACTTCGCGGCCAAGAACCGGTTGCCGGCGATGTACCCAGCGAATGAGTTTGTTGAGGCTGGCGGATTAATGAGCTACGCGCCGAACTATACGGACTTATTCCGGCGCGCCGCTGACTTCGTGGACAAGATTCTGAAAGGCGCCAAGCCCGTCGACTTGCCGGTGGAGCAGCCGATGAGGTTTGAGTTCATCGTAAATCTGAAGACAGCGAAGCAGATTGGCGTGACGATTGAGCCTAATGTGTTGGTGAGAGCGAATAAGGTGATTAGATAGCAGGGAGCAAGGAGCAAAGGGCACGGAGCAACAATTACGCGGAGAGAAACCCTATGAGACAAAAAATCCTTGGCTTTGCACTTAGCGCTGTGCTCTTTGCGCTTTGCTTGTCCGCAGAGGCGCAGCAGCCAAAAGTCCCGCGAGTAGGAGTTTTGTCGGGTGGCGGCGATCCGGCAAATCCGCCGCATAGCCTCGAAGCATTCCGACAAGGACTGCGGGATCTCGGTTACATCGAAGGGAAAAATATTGTGCTTGAGGTGCGCTATGCTGCGGGAAACCGGGACCTGATCCCAGGACTTGTGGCGGAGCTCGTGCAACTCAAAGTAGACGTGCTCGCTACGGGAAATCTTACTGCAATCCGAGCCGCCAAGCAGGCGACCAAGACGATCCCTATACTGATGGTGACTCTTGCCGATCCGGTCGCGGCTGGGCTAGTCGATAGCTTGGCGCGCCCCGGCGGCAATGTCACGGGGTTTACCACGCTCAGCCATGAGTTAAGCGGAAAGCGTCTAGAGTTGCTTAAGGAAATCCTTCCGAAGCTATCGCGCGTGGGAATCCTTTGGGACGAGAGCAACGAAGGGTCGGCGATCGGTTTCAAAGAATATGAAGCTGTAGCGCGCGCGTTCAAGATAGCGCTTCAATCCCTGGCGATTCGCGGTCCGAACCCCGATTTCGATGGCGCATTTAAAACTGCCGTTAAGGCCCGCGTCGGTGCGCTTATCCCGATCAGGAGTGCGGTAATTTTGCGTTATCCGAAACGGATTGTCGAGCTTGCGATTAAAAACCGGCTGCCGTCAATGCACGATGCGAGTAACGATGTAGAGGCCGGCGGACTGGTGTCCTATTCAACCAATGATGCGGATCAGTGGCGCCGCGCCGCTACTTACGTGGATAAGATCCTCAAGGGCACCAAGCCTGCCGACTTACCAGTCGAGCAGCCGATGAAGTTTGAGTTTGTAATCAATCTCAAGACAGCGAAGGAACTCGGCGTGACGATTCCGCAGTGGACGTTAATGAAGGCGGATAAAGTGATTCGATGACAGAGGTCAAACCAGAACTTGAATGTTGGTAATGAAATCTTTCGGACTGAGAATCTTGAGTTGCGTGCGTAGGGCGACTTGTTTTGAGAAGTGTCGGGTATTCGTGGTGAGAAACCAGTTAGGAGTTGCTTTTAGGGCGGATACGAGCACGGGGACGTCGGCTTGGTGACGAATCAAATGGCGGTGCCGATCAATTTCCTGCTTGGTCGGAAGCGCGATAAGCTCCGGATCGAGGAGCCGCAATAGCGTGTCGTAAGCGTCTATGGTTTCCCTAGCTAACTTTGGATTGGCGGCGAGCAGATCCAGGAGATTATCTTCCACTTCTCCTTGGACGTACTGCGCGAGGATGATTTTAAACACGCTGCGGCGCGAGAGGATCAGGACGGCACGGGAGGCGCTCCACGGAGCCAAAAGACCTTCGAGAAGAACCCCGGAGTCCAAGAAAACCCTGGGAATGGCGGACGGGTTATCCCTTGCCATAAAGGCGCTGGAAGCGGCGCCGTCGCACTCTTGCCAGGTTCTTCAGAGCCTGCCGCACCGATATCCCCCGGCCCGTCAGCGCGTCCTGGATACGCTCGCAAAGGCGAAAAAGAGTGACGTCAGAGGGCACAACCATCAGGGTTTCACCGAGCTGGACGAGCAGAACTTCGCTCCCCTTCGAGAGCTTATGCCGTTTGCGGTACTTGGGTGGGACGGCGATCAGTCCCTTCTCTCCGACTCGGATCGCTTCAATTGGCTGCCTGGCGCCTGTTGGCATGAGATGAGACTCCTCTTTGTGATGATCTCAAATATGAAGGTAGCTTGCACACAAGGATCTTGCAAGTGGATTTGTTTGTGCCTAGCGATTCGGCCGAACCTGCATGCTGATGCGGGCGGATCGTGTGATCAGATGAAAGTGCTGAGTAACGAGTGCTTAGCCTTGTGGTGATAAAGAGTATTGTCTAAACAATAAAATGAATCGGTGAACCGTCTCTTAGGAGCGACAGCTATGGCAAAGAATCTTCGCGACTTTCTCCAGCAACTGGAAGATCATCATCAGTCCGATTTCGTGCCCGTCGAGCGTAAGGTAGACCCGGCCCGATATGAGGTTACCGCCCTGCTGCAACACCTGGAAGAGATGAAAAAGTTTCCGGCGATGCTCTTTGAAAGGCCGCTGAACCTCCATGGCGAGCTTTCCCGCTTTCCGCTGCTGAGCAACCTTTTTGCCACCCGGCGCCGTTGCGCCCTGGCTCTTGGGATGAACCCCGAAGACGCCGGTCTGGCGTTGAGCCTGGAGTACGCTCGACGAGAGGAAAGGCTTATTGCTCCCGAAAAGGTCGCTAGCAAAGATGCCCCGGTCAAAGAAGTCGTCAAGCGGGGCGAGGAGGCCGATCTTTACGAGTTCCCCATCGTGCGCCATCACGCCATGGACCCCGCGCCTTACATCGACATGACGCCGATCATGAAAGACCCGGACAGCCGCTTCTACAACGCGGCGTTTCTCCGCAACATGGTGAAGGGACCGAGACGGCTGGGCATTCACATGTCGCCGCGCCACAACTGGCAGATCCACCGAAAAAACGAGGAGCAAAAGCGTGACACGCCGGTGGCGATTGTCGTCAGTCATCACCCCGCTTTTTATCTCGGTGCGCTCAATGTTTCTCCCTTCGGCGTCGACGATTATTCCCGCATCGGCGCGATCATGGGAGAGCCGCTGCGGCTCACGGCTTCGGAAACCTGGGGAGAGGATTTTTTGGTGCCGGCAGACGCGGAAATCGTCATTGAGGGGCATGTGCTTGCCGATGTCAGGGAAGTCGAAGCGCCGTTCGGCGAGTTCACCGGCTACTATGGCCCGCAGCGGATGCGCCCGGTCATCGAGGTGACGGCGATCACCCACCGGCGCAACGCCATCTTCCAACATATCTTCGTCGGCCACCGCGACAACTGGGTGCTGGGCGGAATTCCCAAAGAGGGAAGCCTGTTCAACTTGATTCGCGGCATCGTACCGACCGTGCAGGCGGTCCACTTCCCGATCTCCGGCTGCTGCCGCTTTAACTGCTATGTCTCGGTCGACAAAAAAATCGACGGCGAGACCAAGCAGGCGGCGCTGGCCGCCCTGGCGGGTTGCGACTTTGTCAAACATGTGGTGGTGGTGGATAAAGATATCGATGTCTACAACGAGGAACAGGTGATGTGGGCGATGGCCACGCGGGTTCAGGCGGATCAGGATATCGACATCATCAAGAACGCCAAGGGGAACACGCTGGACCCATCGCAGACCGACGATATAATGACCGCTAAGATGATCATCGACGCGACCTTGCCGGTGCAGAAACCATTTGCCTCCCGCGTGCAGGTACCGAAAGAGGCGCTGAGTAAAACCAAGCTGCAAGATTTTCTCACGCCTGAGAAGCTTGACCGGGTGCGGACCGACTGAGAAGGGACACCAAGAATTGATAAGACGGCAAAAACCCGAAGCACGAAAGAGGCCCCGCAGACCGAAACCCGAAACAAATTCAAATGGTTGAAAAACATAAAATTCAAAACATAGTTGATCCGGATTCGGCGTTTTGAGTTTTCCGAGTTTAGGATTTATTTGACTTCGAGTTTGTTTCGGTCCGCGGGGCTTCTTTCGATATTCGGATTTCGAATTTTATTTCGCTGATGCTAGGAGGAGCTATGGCAAAAATCTTCTGGGTGACCTGTCCAAAATGCCAAGGGGAATTTTATTGTCACTCGCAAGAGCTGAGACACAAGGGCATCCCGCTTCTCTGCCCTTATTGCAACCATCGCTTCCTCGACGAAGAAAGCCCGCAGATCAGGGAGTAGGGCAACTAAAAGGGGACTGTCCCCCTGCTTCGATGAATTTTTCCGCCGACGAATAGATGGGAAACGATGATATCTCGCGCAAAGGCGCAAAGCACGCCAAGTGACGCGCCTTCGGCCCGTCATCCCGAACGAATGCGAGGGATCTAAGAAAGATTTCTCCCTTCGGTCGAAATGACATGGAGCGTCACTTCGCGCCTTCGCGCCTTGGCGAGATAAATTTTCTTGAATTGTAAAAGGAGGACTTACGGATGACTCGTATTCTAATAATCACCGGTGATGGTTCCACTCCTGATCTGGATTATGCGGTTTTCCGCATGCGCGAAGAAGGCTTCGATGTAACCATCGCCGCGCCCAAGAAGAAACGCCTGCATGTCGTTATTCATCAGCAGGAGCCGGGCTGGGACACCTACGTTGAGAGGCCGTGGTACGCCATGGAGTCGGATGCTTCGTTCGACGAGGTCGATCCCTCCACATTCGACGGCCTGCTGCTGCCAGGAGGTCGGGCCCCGGAGCATATCCGGAATATCGATCGCTGCGTCGAACTTGTCCGCCATTTCGTTGAAACCAACAAGCCCATCGGAGCCATCTGTCGCGGCCCCCTTGTTCTACTGGAGGCAGGGGTGAAGGGGCGGCGCTTGACCGGCAACAGCCTTATCAAGCCTCGCGTCGCCATGCGCGGAGCCATCTACGTCGAGTCGCGCGGTGAAGCGGTTGTAGACGGGAATATCGTGACAGTAAACGGAAGACCTTATTACCACGTATGGATAAGGACATTCCTATCGATGCTGAGAGGAACGCCGGTTTACACAGGGAAAGAAGCATTTAATAGCGCTCGCATTCTTATGATCATCGAGGAGTCGACCAGCTCCGGCCATCATGACTATGCCTATTTCCGCATGCTGGAAGAAGGCTATGACGTCACCGTCGCTGCGCCAGTAAAGAAGCCACTGAGAACCGTCGTTCACATGCCGTTTGGCCTGGACGGCACCTGGGATACCTTTCAAGAGCTGCCGGGCTTCATCATCGAGCCGGACGCTTCTCTAGCTGAGATTGATCCGTCAGCGTTCGCCGCTCTCGCCATACCCGGAGGGCGCGGCCCAGAGCATCTGCGGGTCGATCAACGGTGCCTCGACATCGTTCGCCATTTCATTCAGACCGACAAGCCAATGGCATTCATTTGTCACAGCCCGCAAATTCTTACCGAAGCCCTGGCATCGTTGGGAATCAAAGGGAAACGATTGACCGCTATACATCATTCGGTGAAGGCGGACGTCATAGCGGCCGGATGCATCTGGGTACAAACACGTGATGCGGTAGTAGACGGAAATATTGTAACAACGGGGAGGAGACCTGATTACGACGTATGGATGCGGGCATTCGTAAACATGCTGAACGAGCGGGGTATTAATAAAGCCAAAGCAGCCGAGTCGAGTGCGTTTTTGCAGGCGGGCTTTCCGAAGGAGACCGAAGCGAAGGAATATGTCGCGAAACATTAGCCAAAAGTATTTGAAATTCGGAAACCAAGAAGAGATCGGAAAAACCATGTCTCCCGCAAAGCATGCCCTGAGCCGCATCGAAGGGACGCAAAGACGCGAAGTGACGTGCCCTCGGCCCGTCATCCCGAGCGAACGCGAGGGATCTAAGAAAGATTTCTCCCTTCGGTCGAAATGACACGGAGTGTCACTTTGCGCCTTGGCGGGATAAATTTTCCTGGAGTCGCTCTGTTCAACATTTCCTAGGTAAGTATCTAAGAAGACAAAATTTGGAGGAGACAAGCATGGCATTTAGTGACCTGAGAGAATACATCGCCGCGATAGAAAAGTCGGGCGATCTACTGCGAGTCAAGCAAGAAGTGGACTGGGACATGGAGCTGGGCGCCGTTTCCCGGCGCAACTTCGAACAGTCCGGTCCGGCCCTATTGTTTGAAAAAATCAAAGATTATCCTTCGGGGTACGCGATTCTCAACGGCCCCGTAGCAACCTGGCGGCGCGTGGCCATAGCGATGGGTCTGCCGCCTGATACTTCCGTTCGCGAGATCTACGCGGCCTACGAACAGCGGCGCGACAAGAAGATTGCGCCGACGGTGGTCAAATCGGCAGCCTGCCAGGAAATAGTCATGACCGGTTCTGACGTGGACATCTATAAACTGCCGGCGCCGATGGTGCACGATGGCGACGGCGGCCGCTACATCGCAACTTGGGACATCATCGTTACCAAAGACCCGGATAAGGGCTGGACGAACTGGGGCATGTACCGCTTCATGACCCACACGCAGAACATGGTGACCGGCTGGCCCCAGGCAACCAGCCAGTTCGCGCTGATGATGAAAGAGAAATTCCTGCCGCGCAAACAACCGATGCCCGTCGCCATCGTCATCGGCTGCGAGTCCCTTTGCCACATGGTGGCAACGGACCCTTACAGGCCGGGGGAAAATGAAGCCGACTATGCCGGAGGACTCAGAGGCGCGTCCGTGGAGTTGATCCAATGTAAAACGCAGGATCTCATGGTGCCGGCCCACGCCGAGATCGTCATCGAAGGAGAAGTGCTGCCCGACCGGATCGCCCTGGATGGACCGTTCGGCGAATATCCGGGTTATCGCAGCGGCACGATGGGCGAGGGCGTGCTCGTCCAGATCACTGGAATCACCCACAGAAAAAATCCCATTCTTACCCTGACCACGCTGGGCATTCCGCCCGACGACAGCTCCATCGCCGCTTCGCTTACGGCGGGGGTCGCCATGAAACGGGGACTCAAGCGCCGCGGCGTTCCGGTCAAAGAGGTCTACGTGCCGCCGGCCGGAGTCACCCACCTGATCGCCGTCAGCGTGGAGCGCGGCGGCAGCAAGGTGGCCCGTCAGGTTCTCGATTTCTTCACCGCCCGCCGGGTGATGGTATCCAAAGTCATCGTTGTGGACAGCGACGTCGATGCCTTCGACATGGACCAGGTAATCCATGCCTTCGCCACCAAGTGTCATCCGGGGCGTGGCATTACGGTGGAGCACTACGAGGGACGCGCCAATGCATTGACGCCCTGCTACGACGCCGATGAGCGCCGGAAGCTCAATGGAGCCTCGGTGGTCTTCGACGCGACCTGGCCCGACGATTGGGAACCGGAGGGTATTCCGGTAAAATCTTCTTTCGAAACCACCTATCCGGAAGCAATCAAGAAAAAAGTTCTGGCGCAGTGGAAAAATTATGGCTTGGGAGAAAAACGATGAAAAAAGAATGGGTGACCTTTGTGCGCCGGCTGCGCGATCTCAGCGAAGGGAAAGAACTCCTGTTTATAAAAGACCTCACCCCTGGGCCGCGCAAATATGACACGAAGTTGGTGCGAGCAACCCTGTCACGCCAAGCGGACAAGCTCCCTGACGGGGACGTGCTCTGGATCCGTTCCGAGACCGGCTATCTTCACTCAGAGCCCTGGGCGATGAAAATTATCGAGGAACTGCCGCCCTACGTGCCGGGACAACCCTGGCAGGATCTCTTCGTCGCCATGAGACAACTCTGATAACTGGGGAGTTTAAACTTCCGTGTGGCTAACCGCAGAGGCGCTGAGGGCGCGGAGTAAAGAGTTTTGGATTGAAAAATACTCCGAACTCTGCGAACTCCGTGCCTCTGTGGTGAAAAAATCTTCCTGTTTTACTTTTTGTGGATCCAAACTATGCCTCGGCCTGCTCGGCTGACGGATGAGCTTATCAGCGACTATTTGAGTCGAGGAGTATGGCAGCCATTCTCTCTCTCCGACCATTGGGAGAGAAATGCAAATCAAAATCCTGAAGGCGTCGCCGTCAGCGACGGCCAGCGCGCGTTATCGTGGCAAGAAGCCAAGCTGTGGACCGACCGGCTGGCCTTGGCTTTGATTCAGCTTGGATTAAAGCGGGACGATCTGCTCGCCATCCAGCTTCCCAACTCTGTGGAGCTGCCGCTCATCAGGGTCGCCTGCGAAAAAGCCGGAATACTATCGCTGCCGCTACCGCGCACGTTGCGTCAGGCGGAAATGGGTCAATGCCTCGGTTTCACCGAAGCGGCTGCCGTAGTGCTCCCCTGGATATTTCGGGACTTCGACTATTTCGGCATGATGGGCGAGCTACGGGAACGACTGCCCCACCTTCGCCACATCTTGATCGCTGGAGATAAGGCGCCTGCCGGCGCGCTTTCGCTGGACGAACTTGTCCGCCATCCCTGGGAAGAGAAAACAGACCCGACGGTTCTGGAATCCCGGCGTTATAAAGCCACAGAAGTTTCGCTCATCAACTCGACCACCGGAAGCACCGGCCCACCCAAGTTTGCCGAGTACACCGCGGCGGCGCGCCTCCTCTACGGCCGCAGTTATGTAGACGTGCTCGGACTCACGGAGCACGACGTGCTCGCCGCGCTCTCACCGGCGGCGGGAGGTCCCAATATCCCGGTTTATTTCGCCGCCCCTCAGGTCGGCGCCAAAATAGTTTTGCTGAGTCATTTTGAACCCGAGGCGGCATTCGACTTGATTCAACGAGAGCGAGTCACGGTCGCCTGTGTGGTTCCCGCCCTGCTGGCCATGATGGTGCGTTGCAATAGTAACGATCGCTACAATCTCTCCTCAATACGTTATTGGGTTAGTGTAAGCGCGCCCTTGAGTTCGAATCTGGCACGGGGGGCCGAGGAAAAACTCGGCGGCATCGTCCTCAACACCTACGGCGCCGTCGACTGGGGCGGCGTGGTTTTCACCGCGCCTGAAGATCCTCCGCAGGTGCGCTACTTCACCGTCGGAAGACCCCGGGTCGATACTGAAGTGCGTCTTGTCGATGAAGCAGGCCG
>JAUYJC010000143.1 GCA_030688735.1 Deltaproteobacteria bacterium | reverse complement strand
CGATTACGAAACAATCGTCAATCTCATCGCCAGGACGACCACGGCGAAGGGATTGAAAGTCACCTGCCGACTGGATCGGCGCAAATACCCAACCGGGCGCGAAGTGAGCGATGAAGAGATGCAGCGCGTCAACCTGGAACGCAATAAGTTTCATGGCGAGTGGAACTACCTCATCAAGCCAAACGTGAAGAAAGGTTGATACCTTTATTTATTTACAGCGCCTTAGCTCCATGATCAATGCTTTGGCTGCTCCGGATTTCCGCCCAGCATCCGTACGGCCCAGGCGTAGATGTACTGCGTGCCCAGGTTGACCATCACCACCCGGAACAAGTGGAAGGCGACTACCAGCGGCACGCTGATCTGCAGGGCTTGCGCGAGGATGGTCATCTCAGCCAGGCCGCCGGGAGAGGTGGCTATAATCATGGTGGCAATGGGCAAACCGAAGGCCCAGGCAAGGATCGCTGCGACCGCGACCGAGGCGAACAGGATGAAAAACGAGTTCAGCAGCGCGAAGGGGATGAACAACTTATAGCGGGCGAAGAAAGCGCGCTCATAGCGCGCGCCCAACACCAGGCCGAACATCAGTTGGGCGAAGTCGGTCATCCAGCGCGGTACAGCGGACAGTGGGATGCCGCCCATCGTCACAGCGGCGCCGAAGAAAATCGGCAACAGCAGGTACCCGTTGTGTAAGCCGAGCCGCTCCGACACCTCGCCCAACAGGCAGCCGAACAGCAGCCACGGCAGCAGAATCGGAAAGTTGAGCGCGACCTCCGGCCGGTACGCCGCCGCTTCGAGCGGGAAACCGCCGTAGGTGAGCGCGAACGGAATCAAAATGACGACGACGGAGACGCGCAGGCTGTGGGCGACCGCCACCGGCGCGACCTGGGCGCCGTAGCGCTCCGCCAGCACCGCCATCGCCATGGCGCCGCCGGGAATCGAGGCGAAGAAGGTAGATTTCCCATCCACGCCGGAGGCCCGGCTCAGGGTCAGCGCGCCGAGCCCGCCGACCAAAAAGACCGCGACGGTGGCCGCCACGATGGCGGAGAAGTTGGCGCCCAGCGCGGCCACCACCGTGGGCGTGAAATAAAGCGACACCGCCGAGCCGAGGATCACCTGCCCCATTTGCCGCGCAAAAGGCGGCGAGTGCATGTGCACGCCCATCAGGTTGAGCGCGGCGACGGCGATCATCGGCCCGATCATCCAGGGAATCGGCGTGTGCAGGCGGTGGAACAGGTAGCCCGCCGGGACGCCGATGGCGAGGGTCTTGAGGATGACGGGAAATCGCGCACGAAAGTTTATGAACTCGCTCATAAAGCTGGTACTGTATAACCGTTGTCGCCGGTTCGCTATCGAAGGATGAAAAATTTTGCCGGCGGCGTTATATTCTTGTATCTTCTGCCAGCGGGCGGTTTGGGCCCGTGGTGGTTTTAGTTCTCCTCGATACGAGATTGTGTCGCAATTGCGGAGATAACATGTGCATCGCTCTCTTGTCATTTCGACCAAAGGGAGAAATCCATCTTAGATCCCTCACATTCGTTCGGGATGACAACTCGGTGCCCGGTATGTTGCGACACGATCTCCACACGGAGGGAGGCGCATTATGGCGCAAGTAACTTCAGGCGACGTTTCGATCGTCTACGACGACCTGGGCCAAGGAGAGCCGGCGCTGCTGCTTCTTCCCGGCTGGTGCGCGAATCGCACGGTATTTCAGAGCGTGGCGCCCTTATGCGGCGGCCATCGTCGCACGCTAGCACTCGATTGGCGAGGCCACGGAGAATCGGGTTCGCCAGCGGGAGATTTTGGCAACGATGATCTGGTGGAGGATGCCCTGAACGTCATTGAAGCGAGCGGTGCACAGCGCATTGTCCCGGTCGCTCTCTCCCACGCCGGCTGGGTCGCCATTGAATTGCATCGCCGGCTGGGAGTTCGCGTTGAAAAACTCGTGCTGCTCGATTGGATCATCATGATGCAGCCGCCGCGGGAGTTCTTCGAAGCGTTGGACGGCATGCAGTCGCCGCAGCGCTGGCGGGAAACGGTCGAGCGGATCTCTTCGGTTTGGCTGGGCGATGTCGACAACCCGGCGCTCATTCGTTTCGTGCGCGAGGAGATGGGCTCCTACGGCCCTGAAATGTGGGCGCGCGCGGCGCGGGAAATCTCCGGGGCTTACGCCGATATGGGCACGCCTTTGCAATCGCTCGCGGACTTAGATCCGCCGCCACAAGTGCTGCACCTATACGCCCAGCCCGAAGAGCCAAGGTACCTCGCCACCCAGCAATCCTTTGCGGCCAAGCATTCCTGGTTCACGGTAACGAGGTTGAGCGCCCGCAGCCATTTCCCCATGTTCGAAGTGCCCGAAGCGATGGCCGCCGCGATCGAGCAGTTTGTCAGTGAAGACGCGCGTCACTTTTCTTCTTGACACAAGCGCACACGGTACGATAGACGCGAAGACGATACGGGGACAACCGCGGCACCCGACCGATGGAGTACGACAAATGAAACGAGTAAATATATTTCTGCGAGCTGTTTTTTCTTCTACGAAATTCATCGTCTTGTTATGCGCGCTGGCTTTTCTCATCCGCGCGCCTTTCAATTGTCAGGCGGCTGACGCGCCCGCCCTGCGGGCGAACTATTCGGCGTTTAGCGGCGCCTTTGCTCCGGTGTGGATTGCGGCGGACAAGGGTCTGTTCGCCAAATACGGCTTGAACGTCGACATACGGTATATCGCTCCCGCGACATCCACCCAAGCGCTACTGGCCAAGAGCCTCGACATCGTCAATCCCGGCGGTGAAATCATCGAAGCGGGCTTGAACGGCGAGCCGGTGGTCTATATCGCGGGCATTTTGAATCGCGCCGTCATGTCGCTCTACGCGAAACCGGAGATCGCCTCGGTCGCCGACCTAAAAGGCAAGGTGTTGGCCGTAACCGTCCCCGGAGCGACGACCGATTTTGCCGCGCGGGTTTTGCTCCAGCAGGCACGCTTGACGCCGGGTAAAGACGTCAAGCTTCTCTATCTCAAAGGTCAGGCGGAAATCCTCGCGGGGATAAACCAGGGCAACGCGGATGCCGGCATTTTTACCGCGCCGACGACTCTGAAGGCCGGGCACGCGGGCTTAAAGGAATTAATTAACGTCACCGAGAAAAACATCCCGATGATTCATGCCGCCTTTGCCAGCACCAGAGAGTACGTCAAGACGCAGCCGGACAACGTGCGGCGGTTTTTACAGGCCTACCTCGAAGGAATCAAGATTGCTCATACCGACGCGGAACTCGCGAAGCAGCTGATCGGCAAATATACCAAGACGACCGATGCGGGCGATCTGGAGAATTCTTATCAGACTTTTCGGGCGGCATGGGAACGGCTCCCCATCGTCCCAGCCGTGGCGGTGCAGACGATGCTCAATTTCGCGACCCACCCCGGCGCGAAGGCCGCGAAGCCGGAACACTTTATCGACAATTCCATACTCGCCGAGCTTGGCAAGTCAGACTTCGTGGACCGGCTTTACAAGTAATCAGCGACCCATGCGAGTGGCAGAGAGGGCCGCGTCTATCGCCGCTTAATTCCGGCAATCCTTCTCACCAGGAAACAAAAGCCCCAACTTCTTTCGAAGTCGGGGCTTTCAATTTAAATCAGGCGCCGTCCGGCCCACACCGAACGCAATAGATTCCAAAAATCGCAGCGCCGCGAGCGAGACTGTTCATCCTAAATCCGGGAGACTCCAACTTTCGTGCGCAGCAACCGATTGTATCTTAAGGATTTTCAACTGCTCCGCAGCAAGCCGTTTTGGTGAAAAGAATTTAAACAACAAGTGCTTAGAATGTATCACCAACTTTGAAAAACGGTGCTCTCAACTTCCGGATTTAGGTTCATGACTACGGCATCTCTTCGAGCAAGCGGCCGAAGCCCTTGACGGGTGCGCAGATGTTGAGGCGCTTCTGCGCTGCCCAGACATCGGCGGGGACGTTGCTCAGCACGGTGGTGCCCAGATCGCGCTCGAGCGGCTCGATGGCGGGAAGACAATCCCAACCCGCGCCCAATAGATAGAGACAATCGCCGCCGCCGGCTTCGATGAAAATCTTCTTTGCCTTCACGTAAATCTCTTCCGCGGGAATTTTTCCCAAGTCGGAAAACGGCGTGTCCATGCAGCCCTTCATCGCCGCGACTTCAAAGCCGCCCTGTTCGAAGAATTTGGCGAACTGGGAATTCAAATCATCCTTAAAATAAGTCACGCCGACGATGCGGTGGACCTTGAGCGCTTTGAGCGCGTCGACCTGAGTGCGCGTGGCGGTGAGCACGGCGACGCCGTACTTTTTTTCCAGCGCGTCGATCAGCTCGGCGTCGAATTTAAATCCCTTGAGCATGACCGGAGGCACGCCCTGGATCAGGATCAAATCGACTTTCAGCTTGGCCAGCTCGGAGACTCGCTCCTCGGCGATCGCCAGCGCCTCTTGGAACTCCCGCTCGGTCCCTGCGCTGACGCCGACGTAGCGTGGCACGACGCAAACCCCCTCAGGCATCAGCCGGATGAACCGGTCCAAAGATCCCGGGCGAAAAGTCGGTTTAACCAAACCGACAACACCTTTCCATCCATACATTGTTTATTCCTCCTCTTTCGTCGAAATTTGTTTGGGCATTCAGGTTTCCGTCCGACCAACCGCGGAGACGCCGAGTACGCTGAGGGAACATTTATTTCTCGGCGAGCTCTGTGTCTCCGTGGTAAGTCTTCTCTTTCATTCGTCTTGAACGATTGGAACATTTTGAACGACTTGAACCCGCGCGACGCGGTGATTTCTAGCGAACGCCGCGTCTCTGTGGTGAGGCATCCTTCACAGCAAAGCCCGAAGATCCATTTACTTTGCCTGGCCTGTGCTTGAAAACCTTACCATAAACGGTAAGCCGTTGGAGGTCGCTCCCAGATTGGGAAACTCATGGGGCCTGGGATTGACGATCGTCAGCGGCACTGTGCCCACTCTTAAAAGGTGGCGCGGGATGACGGCGCTCAGATCCTGCTGGTTGAGAAATTTCGTCGGTACGGGGCTGGCGCCGAAGTAAACCACCGAGCCGGGAAAAAAATCTTTTCCCTGGATACTCAATTCGATATCCGCCTCGTTCTCGACCGCCACCTGGCGCGAGACTTTTTCCAGCCTGGGGATGGGATAGCCGTAGAATTCGATCCCGGTGGGGCGCGGAATGGGGTTGGTGAAGCTTGAGTGAAATGATCTGTCGATCACCTCGCCATCCTTAATCACCACCTCGACCGTCCGGCTTTGAGTGATGTCCTTTAACGGGTCGCCGCTCAAGATGATCAAGTCCGCAAGTTTGCCCTCTTCGATCGTTCCCAGCTCGTTCTCCTGGCCAAGATATTGCGCGCCCACTTTCGTCGCCGCCTGAATCGCCTGCATCGGCGTAAGCCCCGCGCCGACGAGGAACTCCATCTCGCGATGCAAACTGATGCCGGGCATCACGGCGGCGGCGTCGGTGCCGGTGACGATCTTGCCGCCAGCTCTGGCCAGTTGCGCGAGAAATTCTTGCAATCGTTCGAAACCGACACGCAGCCCGTCGCGCGGATAAATGCCATAGATCGAGTAGCGGTTGCCGATGACGACCTCCTGGGCCGGAGCCGGCTCCACTCGGGCGCCGTAGGCGAGGTAATAATGATCCAGCCATTGGAGGCGGAGATTTTCCGGAACGTAGGAGAGACCGGGGCTTTTTAATGTCTCGTAGTCTTCTCGCTCCCACTGCTCGCGCATTCCCAACGGCGCCCCCCAGAGAACCATCGTCGGTTCGATGAAGGTTCCTTTCTTCGTTAATAAGTCGATGACCTCCGGATAGTGCTCCCGCTCCGCGAAAGTCCAGCAAGCGAGGAACTTGGCCAGCCAGAGCTTTACCGATGCGAGGTTCGCCAGACCCTGGGCGCTGCGGATGGTCGCTTCGGCGCAGCCCGAAGCATGCTCGACGCC
>JAUYJC010000134.1 GCA_030688735.1 Deltaproteobacteria bacterium | reverse complement strand
GTGCCGCCTTCGCTGGCGACCTGTTTGTTTTGAGGGAAACCCTGGGCGTCGCGGTTGCGGGCGATTTCGCTGGTGGCGGCTTCGCCCAGCATGGAGAAGATGAGTTCAAGGTCGGTCATGTGGTCGCGGAGATTCTCGCGTTTGAGGCGCTTGAACTCGGCGTATTGGCTCGGCGTGAGGCCAAAGGTGGCATGGGAGATTTCGGCGGTGAGGATGGCATATTCGCGCTGCTCTTTGACGCCGCGCTTTTTCCATTCATCGGTCAGTTCGTCGCGGATGGCGATGGAACGCAGCCGTTTCTCGATCCAGTTGTCGGAGTAGCCCTTGGCTTTGTAGAGGGCGCGGGTGCGTTTGGTGGCGAGTTCTGGGTCTTCAATCTCCTGGATTCGCTCGTAGCCGACACGCGCGAGCCAGCGTTTGAACGGCTCGGCCTTCGGGCTGGGAATGGATTGGATGAGGCGGAAGATGCCTTCGGTGTTGGCACAGAGCATCTGTTGCGGGCCGCCGGGCGTTTCCACGGAAAGGGTATGTACAATTTGTACCCACCCTTTGCCGAGTTCGGGATCACGCTGTTTCATGCGCTGGATGTACTGCTTGGAATCAGCAGAGTCTGTTAGCGCATGCACGACGTCTTCGACGACGAACCACCATTCGTTGTTGTGAATGGTGCGGCGGACTTCCTTGCGCTGGAACAGGGCGATGCGAGTCTCTGGATTTTGGTTTGGGTCGCTCATGGCTGGTTCATCCCTTCATGGCTTTGATGACGAGCCAGGTGATGAGTTCAAAGTCCGTCGCTTCCCGCGCTTGTTCCTGCTGGTTCGGGATGACGAAGCCGCGCTCGGTTTGCAGACCGGTGACGACGCGTTTCTTGAACGTGCTCGCAATAGATTCGACCGCTTTCTGGAGTAGCACGTTGTACGTTTTCATGTCCGCCCCGTTGTCGGTGTGCTGGTCGAAGAGATTGCAGAGTTGGCTGTACGGTTCGCCTTTGCCTGAACAGAGGAGGCGATAAATCTCTAGAATTTGTTTGGGGTGGGCAAAGCCGAAACGGACATTTCCATCGTCGAGAACGTAGACAAGAAAGTATGGCTTGAGCGGGTTAATAGATTCTGAAGAGCCGCCCTTGGCGCCGTCCGTCTCTGGGCCCCCGGACGCCTTCGACGTCACCTCCTGCCGAAGGCAAAAAATGACTCCAGGAGCGATAACTTTGAAATCGGGATGTGGCGGCACGACGGCATAAAGACCAAACGCTGCTGCTTCAAGAGCGGCGCGGTTAGCTTCAATATATTTAGCGAGATCGAGGCGGAAGTCATCCAGTGTGAACTCCGTAAGCGAAACGCTATCGCCTAGGTCTTCAATGTCGAGCACTTCATCCTTGAGACGTACCAGCTGCTTGTCGCGGTAGCGCAGATCTTCGTGAATAAGCTCTTCGATCTCTTCAGTCTTTAAGAGGTTATCCTCGAACGTCGCCGAGATATCGACGAGGGCCATACGGGCCTCGACTCGATTCTTTAGATTTATGTACTTGTTGAGATCTTCGGTAGGCCAGAAGTTTACAAGTTGCACGGTATCGTTGGCGCTGCCGATCCGATCGATACGCCCGAAGCGTTGGATAATCCGGACGGGATTCCAGTGGATGTCATAGTTGACGAGATAGTCGCAGTCCTGAAGATTCTGACCTTCAGATATGCAATCAGTTGCAATCACAAGGTCAATTTCGGCCTCTTGCGGCATAGTCGGTATCTTGTTGCGCCACTTCGACCTGGGAGAGAAATTAGTGAGAATCTGATCGAAAGCGCGATCACCGAAGGTCGTTCGGGTATCGCCGCCGCCGCAAACGAGTGCCGCGTGAATCCCGAGATCGTTTCTGGCCCATCCAACCAACGACTCATAAAGATATGTAGCGGTATCGGCAAAAGCCGTGAAAACGAGGACCTTCTTGTTCGGCTCGCCAAACTTATTCTTGGTCGGTGTGGTTACCTTGTTGGCAATAAGTTTCTTTAGCTCCGTAAGCTTCGCATCGGTCTCTGGTGTCACATCCTGTGCCGCGTTAAAGAGAATTCGAAGCTGGTCTTTGTCCTTTTTGAGGTTCCGGAGCCAATTTTTTCCATAATCCAGCTCCAAATGTTCGAGACGGTATTTAAATCTCCCACCGACTTCTCGGGCCTCATCGAGTTGCTCATCCCCTTCGGCATCACCGAGATCAAGTTCAAGCTCATCCGATTCTGGGTTTTGATTCGGCAGGGTCAGAAAATTGCGAATCTTTTTCTCCAAGGTCTCTATTTTGTTTATCGTGCGGTCCATCGTTATTTCAAACGATTTGACGGAGCTTTCCAGGCGCTTGAGAAAGTTCACTTTCATCATGCCGATCAGAAAAAATTCTCGGTCAGCCTGAGTGAAGGGGTCACGAGCCGATGCCTGGTACACTTTCTTGAATTCATCCTTGACGTATTTGTTCGGGTTGAACAGAGAAAGCTTGTAACCGGTTATTTCATCGTTGAGCTTGTCATAGGAAAGGAAACGACCGCGCAGATCGATGTCCGGATACAACGAGAGCGGTTTTCGCCGTTCGGGGAATCCACCGAGCTGCTTGATCGACTCTTTGTAATACCGATGAATGTGGTTGCGCGAGCGCGCGATCGTAAGCTCGTCGAGAAGTTTGAAAAATGCTGCATTGAGTCTTTCTAATAGATCCGTCGTTTTGCGTTCGGAACTCTGTTTGCGCGCCCAAGCCGTAAACACCTTCTGAGCCGCCGCGAGCATCTCCTTCAAACTGGGAATACCGATCGAGTCGGCGAAAGCGTGGTCATTGTCCTCTGTAATGAAATACAGCTGATTGCGAAGATCCTTGAGATCATTGTTCACTGGAGTCGCGGACAAGAGAAGAATCTTGGTCCGAACACCAGCCTTGATGACTTCGTTCATCAGCTTGCCGTAGCGACTGGCCCGGAACTCGCCGGATTCATCAACCCGGCCTTTGACGTTGTTTCTAAAGTTATGCGACTCGTCGATGACAAGGAGATCGTAGTTCCCCCAATTTAACGTCTCGAGATTGATACCATTTGAGTGGCCGCCTTCGCGACTCAAGTCGGTATGAGAAAGAACGTCGTAACGAAAGCGATCCGATAGAAATGGATTTAGCAGACTATTGTGCGTGTATACCGTCCAATTCTCTCGGAGCTTCTTTGGACAGAGTACGAGGACCCGTTCATTTTTTAGTTCAAAGTATTTGATGACGGCGAGGGCTTCATAGGTTTTCCCTAAACCGACGCTGTCGGCAATGACACAGCCATTGAAACGGAGAATCTTGTTGATGGCCCCTTTCGCCCCGTCCTTCTGAAACTCGAAAAGCGCTTTCCAAATTCCGGTTTCAAATAGGGTTGTCCGCCCTAACTCGGCATCGGTCTTGACCGCAGCAGCCCGAGAGCTTTCAAAGATGTGATAGAGCGTTTTGTAGTAAATAAACTCGGGCGAGTTGTTGTCGTAAAGCTGCTTGAGGTACTCTAGCACTTCGATTTTAGCGTCTTTGACCAACTCGGGATCATCCCAAAGCTCGTCAAACCACTGCTTTAGTTCCCGGCGATCGCGGTTGCTGTCGACTACGAGATTCAACTCAATGTTGTTGTTGCCATCTCCCAGGCCCAGTCCTCGCACCGTGAAATTCGAGCTGCCTAAAATAGCGTCTTCAATTTCCCCGCGCACGACGTGATACATCTTGCCGTGGAACAGATTGGCTTGGCGAAGCGTCTTAATCTCAACCTTTTGCTCTATCCAATCAGCGCATTCTCTAGCCACTCGCTTTTGCTGGAGCTTATTGGCAAGCTCCAGGCCGGCAGATTCAATGATAAAAGACTTCTTCTCGGTCTTGCTGGGATCGAGGCGATTGACTAGGGACGGCTCGCCAAAAAGGAATTGAAGATGGTCGATTCGATCGAGCCATTCCTTCAGCGCATCATACGCATAGATAGTAAAATAGGCGGACGCTATGGAGAGCCGACAACCGTCTTGAATTTTCTCCTTCAGGAAGTCGCCGACTGAGCCGTACTTGTGATTATCCTTGATACTGGAACCTAGAGGTGGTCGAGGTGTGTTCGCTCGCTCGGGTTTCTTTTCTACTCGCATGGGAAGTCTCTTATGCCCGCGATTCTACGCGATATGGTAGCGGGATGACAAGCGCTCTTTCAGCGGGAGTCAGTAGTAGTGACGAACGCGGCCCACGCGCTGCACATCAATAGCACCGAGTGGGCGCGCCTTGGCGTCCCGCTCGGTTTAATCAATCATGGCCGGCACCGCGGCGCTGTTGTGGTTGGGCCTATTGTAACCTGGTCACCGGGCTCTGACTTGACCCGACTCGCGCCGATCCTGTATAGCGTCACCAGAGAGAGGATCACTTCATGCACACGCCGCGTAGAGCGCCATTATCCGGGTGGGCGAGAATCTTACGTCTGCAAGCCCTCGTCGCGTTGTTGGGGTTTTTCCCGGCCCTTGCCGCATCGGCCGAGCGTCTCCAGGTTGCCCACTCGACGCTGACCGCGACCAACGCTGTCCTCTGGGTGGCCCGTGACAAGGGTATTTTCCACGGCCAAGGCCTCGATGTTAGGCTGATCTATGTCGCCGGCGTGCGCTCGCTGCAAGCCCTGCTCGCCAATGAAGTGGAGCTTGTTTCGGTCGCCGGCTCCACCGCCATCCAGGCCAATCTGGCCGGTGCCGACACCGTGATCGTCGGCGGGATTTCCAATAGTGTGCTCATGTGGCTCGTGGTGGCGCCGGGGATTACTACAGCGGCGGGCCTGCGCAACGGCCGGCTGGCTGTCACGCGCTTCGGTTCGCTGTCGGATTTCATGGCCCGCACCTATCTGCGCCGTGCGGGGCTTACGCCGGATCGCGACGTCGCCTTGATCCAGACCGGCGGCTACCCGGAGAGTGTCGCGGCGCTTCAAGCCGGGGCCATTCAGGCGGCGATGCTGAGCCCGCCCTATCATAAGATTGCGATGAAGCGGCTTGGGTTCCGCGAGCTGGTCGACTTGAGCCAGACAATGAAGTATCAGTCCAACGCCCTGGTCACTCTCCGTCGCTTTGCGCAGACCCACTCCGCCACAGTAACGGCCTTCCTAAGAAGCTACGTCGAGGCGGTCCGGGTCTTCAAGCAGGAGCGGGAGTTCACTATCGGTGTGCTGAGCCGCGCCATGCGAACCACAGACAGGGAGATCCTCGACGACACTTACAGCTTTTACCGCGACTATTTCGAAGACATTCCACATCCCACCCTGGATGGAGTTCAGCTCATTCTCGATGAGATGGCGCCCCGGACTCCTCGGGCACGGGAAGCGCGGCCGCAAGATTTCGTGGATCTACGATTCGTGCAGGCCCTCGAAGCGGCGCGTGGGAAAAAGGGCCCCTGATGCGTACGGCCCCGGACCTTGTGATCCGCCACCGAACAAAGACGGTTCCTAACGGCGGCTTGACTCGCCGCCTGTTCTGTCGCATAGGTCGGAGCAATTCCGAACGTTTATCCGGTGGAGTCTCACAGGCAAGCCAGTCACACCTGTCAGTACGACCGTGGGGCGAAGTCCTGAGCAAAGGCCCCGGGCCAACGCCGGGCTCGAGTCGAAGGGCTGTCTCTTTTAAGGAACTGGGCATATGAATAATATTGTCGCGATAGAAGCCGAACGCATGATCGATGCACGTGGCGGTCCTCCGGTTGAGCCCGCGGTCGTTGTCGTGGAAGGGGAGCGCATCACCGCCGCCGGGTCTCCGGCGCAGATTAAGGTGCCCGAGGGAGCCACGCGGATTGCGCTCGGAGCGCGGACGCTTCTTCCCGGATTGATCGATGCGCACGTTCACCTGAAAGGGTGGCGTAGCTCCAATCCCAATGACATTCTGATTACTCCCCATCCGCTGGCGGCCCTGCGCGCCGCGGCTGACTGCCGAAAGCTGCTCCATGCGGGATTCACCACGGTGCGCGATTGCGGCGGCTGCCTGGGGCCCAATTTGAGAGACGCAATTGCCGCGAGGGAAATTCCGGGGCCGCGAATTCTCACCGCCTACCGGGGACTGTCGCAGACCGGCCGAGTGGAAAAAGTCACATGGGCAGCGGATATCACTCCGTTGCGGCAGGAAGTCGATGGGGTTGACGAGTGCCGGCGGGTTGTCAGGGAACATATTGGCCTCGGCGCGGACCTGATTAAGGTATCCATTACCGGACGGGTCTATGCCCCGCAAAGCGATCCGGGTCAGACCGCTTATACGCTGGACGAAATCCGTGCCGTCGTGGACGAGGCGCACCGGATGGGCCGGCTGGTGGCGGCCCACGCCCAGGCAACCCAGGGCATCAAGAACGGAGTTTTGGCCGGCGTTGATTCCATCGAGCATGGGATTTATCTCGACGAAGAAGCCTGTGAGTTGATGCGCGAGCGAAAGACTGCGCTTGTCCCTACGCTCGCCTATTTCTATCGCATTGCCACTTTGGGTGAAGGTCTCGGATCGCCGGCTTACGCGGTGCGCAAAGCGAGGGAAGTGGTTGACGCGCACATGAAATCGTTTGCTCTGGCTATGCGCATGGGCCTCCGCATCGGTATGGGGACGGATTTTGAGGGCTCGCCGCTCTTTCCCCACGGCGAAAACGGCATGGAGCTCGAATTGATGGTCCAGGGCGGCATGTCGGCGGGCGATGTCATCGTCGCGGCAACCGCGACCAATGCGGCGATTTTGGGGATCGAAAAGAAGTTGGGGACGATAGCAACGGGAAAGATTGCCGATCTGATCGCCGTCCCCGGCAATCCACTGAAGGAAATCAGCTCGCTCCGCCGGGTGGAATTCGTGATGCAAGGAGGACGAGTGGCCTGCTCCCGCATTCCCGACGTTGCTGAGATCTCATGAGACACAAGAACCGATTCGACAACGAATGAATTACCACTTGAACAGTTTTGGAGGATAAACTCATGCGTTGGCACAAGGCGTGGCTTGCGGTGTCATTGGTCATTGTCGTCGGCAGCCTGAAGCTCTCACAGGCCGACGCCCGCATCGTCGTCGGCGTCTCGACGGTGAACGTGGCGTTCCTGCCGATTTACGTCACTCAGGACAAAGGGTTCTTCAAGAAAGAAGGGCTGGACGTCCTCGTCGTGATGTTTAACGCCGGGGCGACGAATTTGCAGGCATTGATCGGCGGCGACGTGCAGATCATGGCCGGCGGTGTGCCTGAGACGGTGCTCGCCCGTGCCAGCGGCGTGGACATCAAGAACTTCTGGGCGATCTCCAACGTGATGCCGTTTCAAATCTACGGCGGTCCCGGCCTGAAATCGCTGAAGGACGCCAAAGGAAAGAAGTTCGCCATCAGCCGCTTCGGCTCGCTTTCCGAATTTCTCACCCGCTCGGCGCTGCGCCAGTCCGGCGTCGATCCTAAGGACGTCACCATGCTCCAGATCGGCGCCACTCCGGCGCGCTTCACCACGCTCGCTTCCGGGATCGTCGATGCGACGATTCTGTGGTTTCCGGTGACCGAGCGGGCCAAGGCCGTCGGCATGAACAAACTCTTTGATTTGAAAGAACTCTATCCCCATTGGACCAATGTCGGCTTCGTCGCCCGCGAGTCGTGGCTCGCCAAAGAAAAGGAGCAGGCGACCCGCTTCCTGCGCGCCTATCAGAACGGCGTCAAGCACACGCGAGAGAACCGGGAAGACGGCATTCGGGCGCTCAGAAAATACGTCGGGCTCGACGCCGCCGAGGCGACGGCCGGCTACGACGAGTACCGGGACTCCTTTCCGCTCGACGGCCGGATTCTCGATGCCGGCATCACCGCCACGGTCGAGCAGGAGCTTGAGACCGGCCGGCTCAAGGGTAAAATTTCTCTCAACGAGATGATCGATCAAAGCTTCATCAACTCGCTGGGGAAAAAGTAATCGGTGTCAAGTGTGGTGTCTCAGAAATTCGCAAAAGAAGTCCGTGGTCTGTCCTCGTCATGCCCGCGAATGCGGGCATCCAGAACTATTCAACTTTCCTGGATTCCGGGTCGCGCTAGCTATCGCCAGCTTGCCCGGAATGACGATTGAATAATGGACGAACTTCCAAGACAGGACACTGGAACGCTTTGAACGGCCATCATTAGTTGAACCGTTATCGACGGTGCCGTGGGATCGGATTGCAGCGACAAAGCCCGAACGGGTAAACAGGCGAGGAGGATTTCATGAACCGGGAAAGATCGGCAGTGAGCCGGAGAGATTTTCTCAAGCAGGGCGCGGCGGTCGGATTAGGAATGCTCACCGGAGGGCGCCTCGCGCGATCGGCCTGGGCCGCCTCCAAAGATCGCCTTACGATTCTCAGCTCTAGCGTCACCGATACTCTCAATCCCTACAACCATAGCGGCAGCCTAATCTATGGCATGTGGCAGCATCTTTTCGAGCCTCTCGTCGAGGTGGCCTACGACCCGGTGCGCTACGTCGGCGTCTTGGCCGAGTCTTGGGAATTCCAGGGGAAGAAGTGGGTGTTTCATCTCCGTAAAGGGATCCGCTTTCACGACGGCGCTCCGTTCACTTCGAAAGACGTTATTTTTTCCATCAACCGCATGAAGACAGACAAGAACAGCCTGCAGGGAGAAAACTTCAAGGATGTAGTCGAGATGCAGCCGGTGGATGACCATACTTTGGTCTTCGTCCTGAAGCAGCCCAATGCGGTCTTCCTCGATCGCGCGCAAAACCGCTTCATCCTCAGCAAGGCTGCCGCGGACAAGTACGGCGACGAGATGGACCAGCATGCGATCGGCACCGGGGCGTATAAGTTCGTGAGCTTCCAACGGGGCGGCAATTTTGTCGTGACGCGCAACGACGACTACTGGGGTCCGAAAGCGGAAATCAGGGAGGTGATCTTCAAAAAAGTCACCGAAGAGGCTGCGCGAGTCGCCGGGCTCGAGGCGGGTCAGGCCGACGTCATCAACAATGTCCCGGTGCACGATGTGCCGCGCGTGGAACGCAACCCGAGGACGAGAGTGGAGAAGGTCGAGGGGTTGCGCATGTTTTTTCTGGCGCTGAACCCCGCGTTTAAGCCGTTCGACAATAAGCTGGTGCGCCAGGCGGCCAACTATTCGGTGGATGCGCCGGCGATCGTGAAGAATATCTTCGAAGGCGGCGGCTTCGTGCTCAACGGCCCGCTGGGACCCAACGTGATCGGCTACGATCCTGGTCACAAACGCTATCCCTTCGATCCGAAAAAGTCGCGAGACCTGCTTGCCAAAGCAGGTTATCCCGGGGGAGTCGCCGTCAAGCTTTACTTGTCCTCCGGACGCTTCGCCCAGGACCGGGAAGTCTGCCAGGTGGTCGCCGCGCAGATGGAAAAGGGCGGTTTTAAGGTCGAACTGGTCTCGCAGGAATGGGCGACTTTCTGGGGGCCCTCCGGTGTCAACGGTGGGAAGCTGCCATTTTACTACATTGGCAGAGGTAGCCTGGTTGACGCCGATACTCTCTACCAACAGTACTTTCGCACTGGCACCACCAAGCGAGTGTCCTACAGCAATCCGGAGTTCGACAAGCTGATCGATGAGGAACAGGCCACCGGCGAACCCAAGAAGCGGATTGCCCTGCTCCAGCAGGCGGGAAAAATCCTCATGGAGGACGTGCCGTTCGTGCCGCTCTACAATCTCGCGGATCTTTACGGCGCGGCGCGCAACGTCGTCTGGAGCGCCCGCCCCGACGAAAAGATCTTCACCTGGGATATGAAAATCAAATCGTGAAGGAGAGTGAGGCCGGCGACGGGCGTGACCATCGAGATGGTTTGATTGGCCGGAACGTTTGGAACTATTTGAACCTCCCGAAAGGCTTTGACGGCAACAACCGGCGTTGCATTTGCAGCTATGGGTGCAATCGAGTCGGCGAGAAGATTCAGTCAAGACTCCGCTACGGGCCAGCGTAATGCAGAAATTTCCACGTTTTCGGAATCGGTAGTCAAGACGTAAGAGGAAACGGATATGGCGAATAAAAATAGCGCGGATGTCGGGCTTATTGGTTTGGCAGTTATGGGCCAGAACTTGGCTCTCAACATGGCCGACCACGGATTTGAAGTGGCGGTATTTAACCGTACATCCAAGGTGACGAAAGACTTTGTCGATGCCAATCCTAATACGCCCGGAGGTCTTTTCGCATGCGAAAGCCTTTCGGAGTTCTTGGGCGCAGTTAAAAAGCCGCGCAAGATCGTAATCCTGGTAAAGGCGGGACCGGCGGTCGACGCTGTTGCAAAGCAACTGATCGAAGCCGGCATCGAAAAGGAGGACCTCCTCGTTGACTGTGGCAATAGTCAGTGGACCGACACGATCCGCCGTGAGCAGGATTATTCGGGTCGATGCCGGTTCTTCGGCTCCGGAGTCTCCGGCGGAGAGATTGGCGCGCGCTTCGGTCCGTCACTTATGCCGGGCGGCGATTTTGAGGCATGGAAACTTTTGGAGCCAATCTGGAATGCGATTGCCGCCAAGGTCGATGCGGCCACAGGCAAGCCGATTGAAACCGC
>JAUYJC010000128.1 GCA_030688735.1 Deltaproteobacteria bacterium | reverse complement strand
TCATCGTGCTCATAGAGGCCGGGCATGGGGCCGTCGAGCACCACCAGATCGGGCTGGCCGTCACCGGCGAGGTCCATGAACTGCGCCTGCCCGCCAGCCAAGGCGAGGTTGGGTTTGGCGGCAACTAGCTCCAGCGGCGCGAACTCAACTTGCCTCTCGCCGATGGGACTAAGGTTGCGCTTGTAGAACCAGGCGCCGGCCTGCTCGGTGAGGATGCCGGGGATGCCCTCGCCATGCAGGTCGGTCCACTGGTAGGTCGCGCCATCCACGCCGATGGGCAGGTTCTCTAGGCTTGCGGCGTTCACGTCCTGCACCGTGTCCTGCACGATGGGCTGGGTGTATTGGTACTCAACCGGCGGCAGGCTGCTCTATAGATAGCCGCCGTTGTTGCGCTTGTAGCCGGTTTGGGTGACCTCGCGCAGAAAGGTGTAGACGGGGTTGCGGGCGCTGTCGGGGTCTTGTTCGTGGGAATAGGTGAAGTCGGTGGAGCGCACAAGGCAATCGACTCCGACGCCTGACTCGCCCGCGAAATGATGGAACATCAGCACCCGCTGGCAGAGGCGGCCGGTGCGTACCTCAAAGCCCGCGCGGTAGGACGAGAACGGATCTCGGCGGTAGCTCCAAGCCTTTGTGGAGGTGGCACTTGCCTCAATGAATGTTTGCCCATCGCCATTCGTGGTCTCGTTGATGACATGGCCTTCGTCGTAGTCGAAAACCACCTCGAACATCCAGCCCGCGTTGGCGATCTGGGCATCAATCTCTGCCTTGTTCAGGAATCGCGGACGATGCCCCGTGTTGTCAAGCAGGGACGTGTGGTTACCATAGTAGATGCGTTTGAGATAGCGGTTGGCTTTGCGGCGGATGTCGTCGCGTGGCCCCCGGTTGCGCTCGTTGGCTCGGCCGAGATCGAGGCCGAGTCCGAGTCCGTCCTCCGCTTTGTAGCGGTACAGCACGGCGTTGCCTTTGTCGTCCCGCGTTTCACAAATCAGCCAACTGAAGATGCGGCCGGCGTCTTCGGGATCGACGATGCGTGAGTCTGCATCACCACCGTAGAGAGTGAGGACGTTGTCTTTGGAAATGGAGCGCCAGTGGGATACGCCCAGCACGTTCGTCCATCGCTCAATGCGGGCAAACAAACCTTCGATGCGCGGGCGGTAGCGGCGAATTGTGTAACCCGGCCCCGCGGTCCTGTCTTTGTATCGGCTACCATCCGAATTGAGCAGAGGAACCAAATCTTCCGCTCCGGCAAGGATGAAGACATCGGACTCTTCGGCGTCGTTATAGCGCGGCAACCCTTTGTCCGTCTTTCGCGTGATCGAAGGTAGCGCGAGACTCCAGCCAAATCCAAACGGCCCGTTACCCGCACCGGAGTCGTAGGAGAGCGAAAGCTGCGGTCCGAATCCTGATCGACCGGGGCTAGTCGCGATCGGCACGGACATCGAACCCGTGCCAGTCACCGGATTCGCGGCAAACTTCTCCCCAATCCCGCGAATCGCGCCGCCACCCTTGGGGAGAGAAATAGACGGCGGTGAGATTATGTGCGTCTGACTCTCACTTCCCGACTTCTCGGTCTCTTTACTTTGGTTGTTGAACATCCTTCTCTGCTCGAAGTTTCAATAAAGTGGTGTATCTTTCGCATCAGGATTCTTGACCCAGCGATGAAAGAGGTTTACAACGCGAAAAGAAAACTCCGTTTCCTGAAAGGAACAGGAGAGAAAGTCATCTACGCGGTTCAGAAGCGATAAAACATCTTTGGCTGGCGGCCTCCAGCTGCTACAGAAAAGAGCCAGGATAGATGCGCAATTCCACTTCTGCCTGCATGACTCTATCGTTTCTTGAGCATCATGCTCCCCGGACACCCGGAGAAACACAACATCCGGGATAAATGGAACCGTGCTAGAGGATGAGCCACTCTCTTCGTGTACGTGACTGAAGATTCGAGACGTTTCAACGAAAGTGGCCAGCGAGGCGCATCGACCTGTCGTGCAATGTGACGAACTCTGACCGACTATCAGGGCATTGTAGTCCATTTACGAGCGTCCATGCTCCGCAGTCACCCCACTCCTTTGAGGGCCATCGCAAATATCACACTGACTTTTCGGACCAGCATTTTATGGAGAGGTATGCATCGCCCGAAGGTGCACGACGTGTGAAACGTATAAGCCGCATACCGCAGATAGATTCAGCTGTCAAGAGCTTTTTAGCGGTCTGTTTTTCTGTGTTATTTTAGTCGATCGACTTGTTCGTAAAGCAGACCGTAGCGCACGCCTTGATCGCTTACGAACACGTCCTCCGTATTAAAGAAAGTCATGATCCTCTCGATCAAGCAAGCGCCGGAGAGAATCACATCGGCGCGCTTGGGCTCCAAGCCGGGAATCTCTTTGCGCTCGGCAATAGTCTTGTCGAGGAAAAGGCGCGCCTGGCGCCGCACTTCGGCCAAAGTCAAACGGCTGCCGTGAACTTCGCTGTGGGAGTAGCGCGTGAGTTTTTTTTCCACGGCGGCGAGCGTGGTGAAAGTTCCGGCGATGCCGACCAAAGTGAAGCCCCACGGGCCAGCCCGCGGCACCTTCCAGTCCGCCCGTGGGGCGGAATCCTGAGCAAAAGGCCCCGGCCTTGGCCGGGGCTTGAGTCGAAGGGTCAACGAAGAGCCGCTTTTGC
>JAUYJC010000127.1 GCA_030688735.1 Deltaproteobacteria bacterium | reverse complement strand
GTCAATGACACTGCGGATCTTAACTTATCTCTCAATTCTCTTGTTTATTTTCACGTGGCTAAATCTCGCCGCGGCGCAGGGGCCGGCTTTGCAAAACGTCGTCGTCAGCTATCCGAGCAAGTCGATCACGAGCTTTCCGATCTTGGATACAGCCCGGCGGAAAGGCTTCTTTCAACAGCAAGGTCTCAACGTGAATCTTGTCTATATGCGCGGCGGACTCGACATCAAGGCGGTGTTTACCGGCGATGCCGACTTCGGCACGAGCACCACCACGGCCGTCACCGCCTTCGTCGCCGGCGCGCCGCTCAGGATCGTTTGCAGTTACAACTCGCATGTCGATCAGGTGCTGTACGCTCAGCCTAAATATCGCAGTATCGCGCAACTCAGAGGCCAGGCCATCGGTTCGCTTAACCCCGGAGGACTCATAGACGTGTTGCTCAGGCGAGTTTTGCTCGCGGGGGGATTGAATCCTGAGCGAGATGTAGTGCTGCTTGCTATGGGCGGCACGCCGGAGCGCTTCGCCGCTTTGAAGGCCGGCAACATCGCGGCCACTTTGTTGAGCTCGCCGCATAACATTCGCGCTGAGAAAGATGGTTACTCCAAGCTCGCCGCGACCCGGGACTATGTCGACGTTTCCGGAACGTCGGTGGTGGCGCATGCCGACCGGATCAAGAAGCAACCCGAGCTGGTCAAGAAATTTATCCGCGCATCCCTGCGTTCGATGGCCTATCTGCGCGACAACAGGTCGGAAACGATTCAGATGATCATGCGCGAATTTGACATGGATCAAGAAATCGCGACGATGGCCTACAGTCAGTTGTTGGAATTGCTGAGCCCAGAGGGGCGGCTACGCCTGGAGGCGTTCCAGCTGATGGTTGATTTCGCCCGGGCCGCACAGAAAATAGACCGGCCGATCAGCGCCGCGCAGTTGGTCGATGGGACGCTGCTCGACGAGGTTTTGCGCGAGGGGAGCACGCGGCGTTAGCTTAGGCGATATGCCGAGCTGCGACGTTTATGGAGTCAACATGACGACGGATATCCATCTGAGTCATCAGGAATCGATTCAAGGGCAGGTGGTGCGGAGCTACTTTCATAAGGTGCTTGACCAGGGCCACGTGGAACTCATTGAGGATCTTTTTCATCCTGAGTGTGTGATGCACCGCCCTGGAGGAACCGTTGTCGGCCTTGATGCCGTTCGCGGCGTAGTGGAGCACCGCAAGGAGACATTTTCGCAGTTTGGAACCGAGATCCACGACGTTTTTGGCTCTGGCGACCGCTCAGTGACGCGGCTGACTCATCGGGGAGTGGGTGGCGGTATCTGGCGCTCGCGTCTCGGCAGTTATGACATTAGCGGCCAAACGGTGACCTGGAACGCCATCGCGATCTTTCGCTTCGAGGCGGACAGGATTATCGAAGAGTGGGTTACGCGGGACGAGCTAGGAGTCATTCTGCAATTGGGGCTGTTCCAAACGGACTAGATTCATGTCCGCATTGTGGGGCTTTCAAAGGGGGCGAGCATCCCCTTTGGTCAAGGGCGGGGTTAAAACTCCGCCCGCGAAGTGACCTCGTTTATTTGGACTTTGTGGTTGCAAGAGTTTGCAACCGTCAAGGAATGCTTCGACGGCGTTGCCTCTCATAGTAGGGCATGGTAAAAATATGTACATGCGATATACATAAAGGAGGGAGGTTATGCGTGCGACCGCCGTTAGACACAAACATCTCAAACTCGACCAAAAGAAAATCGACTTTGCCAAACGGTACTTTGGCGTGCATTCAGAGCAGGAGGCCATCGATCGGGCGCTCTCACTCCTCGTGGAAGAACGACAACTTGTTGTCGCCATGGGGCCGTTAAAAGGCAACTTGAAGGGCGATAGGCGACCATGGCCGTATCGGTAACCGGCAAGGTGCTGCTCGATACCAATGTCTTTATCGATTATCTGCGCGCCGATCTCCATGGGGATTGGATCTTTGGCGGAGTGGGCAATACCATCCGTTTCCTATCCTCCGTGGTGCTGATGGAGCTCCGCCTTGGCGCTGACACGCTCCGGCGCAGGAGAGCCGTGGATCGCATACAAACTGCTTTCCCGGCAGGGCGGTTGATCGCTCCGTTGCCAGCGCTCTTCGATCATGCCGGGCGATTGTTCCGCGCTCTTCACGGCGATGGTTCTGGAATTGCCGACCGGCTGGGTCCCATTAATGACTTGCTGATTGCATTGACCGCAAGGCAAATGGGGGCGACGGTCGTCACCAGCAATCTGCAGGAGTTCCGCCAAATTGCGACCCGTCTACCTGGATTGAAGATTGTGTCCCCAGAAATAAAAGTTTAGGGTCTTCAGGCTTCCGGAAAAAGGAAAAGGGGCCATTCTGAATTATTGAGCGTCCCTGTCGCTCATTGGACCGAAGCCGTACGCGCGGCGGAGCGTTGCGTTAATCTCTACGGGCGTAATTCCCCGCAGCTGGCTGCGGGGTAGTTCGTCGGGTTTTTTTTCTTCGTGTTTGGCTCTTGATGGACCGGTCCCGCCGTTGCCGCAGGAGACTGAGAAAGTCCTGGGCCAAAGGGGAGAGCGGTCTGCTCTTGTGATAGACGATATAAC
>JAUYJC010000110.1 GCA_030688735.1 Deltaproteobacteria bacterium | reverse complement strand
CGCAAAGACGCCAAGTGACAGGCCCAAGCCTGTCATCCCGAGCGAATACGAGGGATCTAGGAAAGATTTCTCTCTTCGTTCGAAATGACAATGCTCTTCCTTTGCGGCCTTGGCGTCTTTGCGGGAGATATTCCGAGTTTGGGTTACGGGTGTTCGCCGGCGGCGAACCTCTTTTCCCCAGCGTGGTCTGGGGAAAAGCGTGTACTACTATAGTTGGCAATTTGCGCGGCTCGCGCAAATTTCCCGGAAGTCGAAAACTCTCGGATTCGGATATTGCTCCCGCCAAGGCGCCAAGACGCTAAGCGACCGGCCCACGGCATGTCATCCCGAGCGAATGCGAGGGATCTAGGAAAGATTTCTCTCTTCGTTCGAAATGACAATGCTCTTCCTTTTGCGCCTTTGCGAGAGATATTCCGAGACCGACCGGTGCGCGAAGCGCACCCTACGAAAACCTTCGTGTCCTTCGTGCCTTCGTGGTGAATCCGACTTTTCTCATTTTGGTTGCGGCGTAACCGCGCTGGGTCCTTCGTGGTAAAAGTTGCATTTTCTTTTTGGTTGCGGCGTAGCCGCGCTGAGCTCTTTGTGGTTAATGAATCTTCGGCCCGGTGTATTCCAAAATATACAACCCGCCTTTGATCCGATCGGTGACATAGATCAGCCCGTCCGTATCGACGTACAGATCGTTGAACATCGGCGCCTTCTGCCCCTCGGGCGGCGGCGGAATGAAGAAGCCGACTTCCTCCGGGCGGAACTTGTTTCTGATATCAAAGACGCGCAACCCAGCGTTGTAGTACGTCACGAAGATGAGGTTTTCACTTTGGAACGAGCCGGGCCGGTTTTCGTGCACATTGTGCGGCCCGAAGCGCAGGCCGCGCTTGCAGAAGTCGCCTTCCGGCACCGGGCAGGAACTTACAATCACCGGATTTCTTTCTTCTCTGACATCGATCAACCAGACCCGCTTCTCCCCTTCCTGGCAGTCGTACTTCACCGACTCGTCGACGGCGACCACGAGACTTCGCCCGGGCAGGGGCAAGGTCGTGTGCGCGTAGCCGCCGTAAGGCGGGCTCCAGTCGATCCGACTGATGGTCTTGGGCTTGCTAATATCGGAGATATCGATGATGACCATCCCGGCGTCGACCAGCGCGACATAGGAACGGTCGCCGTGGGGAATCGCGCCGTGCACGTGAAAGTGCTCGCCGGGAAAGGGCGTCCAGTCCGGCGGCGTCTCTTCCCCTTCTTTGGTGCCGGGAATCCACCAGCGCCCCGCTTCCTTGGGATTTGTCGGATTGGAAATATCCGCGATCAGATAGGCGCGCTCCTTAATGCCCGGCAGCATGGCGCCGACGTGGGCGTATTTGCCGTCGGTGAACCACATGCGGTGCACCCCCTTGCCGGGAATTTTCAGGTAGCCAATCTCGCGCGGCTCGATGGGATTTTCAATGCTGTAGATGCGAATGCCCGCCTCGTTGGGCACGCTGGCGGCGACAGTTTTATCGAAGTAGGGCCGCTCCTGGTTCTGGATCAAAATATCGCCGGCGATCTGCACCTTGTGCGCGTGGGTGTTGTTGGGGTGGGGCATCTGTTTGACCACACGCGGGTCGGCGGGATCCGCGGCATCGATGATGCTCAGTGCCATCGGCGAGGTGCCGAGGTGAGCCAGGTAGACGTAGCGGCCGTTCTTCAGCAACTGCATGCCGTCGCCGTGGCCGTTTAAATCATGATGGCCGATCAGTCTGACGTTCCAGCTTTCGCTTTTTGCTTGAATCGCTTCGATTTCCGCGCGCATGTTTTCCCCCTGAGTTATGGTTTATTGGCGTCCGGCGGCGGCACAACGGATGCGTCCATATAATGTTGCGGCTGGCTTATTGTCAACGGTTGGGGACTGGTTGGCGAGTAAGCGATCCATATGATAATAGGACTGTCACGGGCGTTGGTCTTTCGTTTATCAAAGAAAGGGTTGCCTCATGACAAAGTATCTTATGGTTTTCGTTCTCCTGCTCGCATCCTTGTCTCACGGTCCGCTGCACGGGCAAACCAAGCGCATCGCCGTCGCCTACAGCGCGATCAGCGCGACGCAATCGTCCTTCTATGTCGCCAAAGAAGGCGGCTATTTTGAAAAACACGGTCTTTTTGTCGATCCGGTCTACGTTGCCAGCGGCACCAAGGTGGCCCAAGCCGTCATCGCCGGGGAATTCCCGGTCGCGATCGCCGGCGGAGTCATCGTCGATGCCGTGATCGCCGGCGGCGACATCGCCATCATCGGCGGACTGGTCAACGTGCCGTCTTTTTACGTCGTCGTCCACCCGTCCATCAAAAAACCCGAAGACCTCAAAGGCAAAGCGATCGGCATCACGCGCTACGGCTCCTCGACCGATTTTTCGATTCGCTACCTGGTAAAAAAATGGGGCATGGAGCCGGACAAGGACATAAAGATCCTGCAAATGGGCGGGCAGCCGGAGATCGTCGCCGGGATGCAGGCCGGCATTGTGCAGGGCGGCGTGCTATCATCGCCGGCGGATTTCAACGCAAAGAAGGCGGGGTTTCAACTGCTCGTCGATTTTAGAAAAGTCGGACTGGATTACCCCACCGTCAGCCTGGTCTCCACGCGCTCTTTTATCAAGAAAGATCCGCAAACCGTGCGCCGCTTTCTGATGGCCTACAGCGAAGGCGTCGAGCGGGTCTATCGCGACAAGGAGTTCACCATGAAGGTGATCGGCAAGTACACGCGTACCAACGATCGCGATGCGTTGGAATCAGCCTACGTTTTCGCCACCACCTTCATCGAACGCCCGCCGCACTTGCCTTACAAAGCGATCGAAACGATTCTGGCTCAAACCGGCGAAAAGAACCCCAAAGCGAGAGAGATGAAGGCTGACGATTTCATCGATCCGACTTTCTACAACGAATTGGAGAAGAGCGGCTTTTTCAAAACTATCGGCCGATAAACCGGTGGAACCCCACGGCCTTACGGCCGAGCACCTCTCCACTCGTTTCGTCGGGCGGAACCCTCCGAAGCGCACCCTCCTTGCCTACTCCGCCGAAGCAGCCGATTCGGCTGCGAAGGCCGGGCGCCAAGGCTACGGAGGCTACCCACCTCGCATTCATCCACGGGTTTACACCCGCGGCCTCCTGCGAAGGAGGGTAAACCTGAGCATGAAAGTTCCCGTGATCCATCCGGTAGCCGCCCGCGTCTGGTACGTGCAAAAACAAATGCGCATCCGCCAGCCGGTCGCTGGCGCGGGCCGCCTCTTGGCCGAATTGCCGTAACGACCCCACACAACAATTCCGCAGCAAAAACACGCAGCGAAAATTTAACCTTTGTAATTTATCCTTTCCAATCCCCGTCCTCCTTTGTTATTATCCAGACGTGCCGATCCGGGATGTGGGGACTATGACCCCGCAGGTTTTCGGAGCGAAAACCCGATCGCGCGTAGATCCCGCAATCTGACTGATTGGAAAAGGGCCGAAGAAAGTCAAGGCGTAAAAGTGTGACCCCGGAGGGACCCCGGAGGCTTGGCCAAAGAGGTTGTCGCACAGCCGGAAGCGATTCTTGAGAGAATGAAAAAAAATTTGGAGAAATAGCACATGATAAAGAATCCCGTGAAAAGGATGGTTCTTGCTGTTTTGTTCTCCCTCGCGTGTGCCTCTACCGTCCGCGCCCAAGTGCCCTTCTACCAGGGGAAGACGGTTCGCATCGTTGTGGGCTTCACTCCCGGCGGCTTTTATGACCGGTGGGCCCGGCTTGTGGCGCGATCCATGGGGAAATACATCCCTGGCAATCCGGACATAATCGTTCAAAACATGCCCGGAGCAGGCTCAGTGGTGGCCACTAATTTTGTTTACAGCGTAGCCAAGCCGGACGGTCTCACCCTTGGTATGCCCAGCAGCAACCTCTATATGGATCAACTCACAGGGCGGAAGGAGGTGCAGTTTGACGTACGAAAACTCGCCTGGATCGGGACCCAGGACAAAAGGCACATGCTGCTTTATATAAGGAGTGACACGCCCCATCAATCCATAGACGATGTCATCAAGGCTGCGAAGCCGCCGACATGCGGCGCCACAGGGACTGTCAGCACGGGATATCTGTTAACCAAAATCGTCGAGGAGGCGTTAGGGGCGAAGTTCAACACCGTCCTTGGTTATCCGGGCGGGAGCGAGATCGACGTGGCAGTGGAAAGGGGCGAAGTCGTTTGCCGCGGGATGGACGTCGACCCCTATTTTGGTCGGGAGCCGTTCATCAGCTGGCGCAAAAAAGGATTCGTTCGCTTGCTTCTTCAGAGCGGGAGCAAACGTGACACGAGAGCTCCCGATGTGCCTACTCTCGATGAGCTCATGGATCAACATAAAACCGCGGAGATAACCCGCCGGGTAGCAAGGATTATACTTGCAAGCGCAGAGTTCGGCAGCCCCCTCTTTGCGCCTTCCGGCACTGCCGTCGAGCGCGTAACTATCCTGCGCGCCGCTCACGCCAAATCGATGAGGGATCCGGACCTTATGGCCGAGGCCCAAAAGGGGAGGCTGGAAATGGCACCATCCACGGGCGAGGAGCTGGAGGCATTGACTAAGGAGATTATGGATCAGCCGCCGGAGGTTGTCGAGCGGGTTAAAAAAATCCTGGGACAATAGATAACTGCGGATCCTGTTGGACGTTTACGTATATCAGGGGCTTGCTGCTTGCCACCCACCCCGTTCTGGAGCGACGGCCTATTACGACCGGGATTGTCGTGTCCAATACGTTTTTTGTGCATGTCATATGCTTTTACCTATGAATTCCTGCACACGAGACTCGCATCCCGGCGAACCGGGAGCGCGGCGTGTTCGAACCGTTCAAATGTTCAAGGTTCAAAGTTTAAAAACGGATACAGTTCCAATCGTTTCAGTCGTTTCAGTCGGAAACCCTTTGCGGCGGTCGTGCCGATCCGAAACGCGGATGAGGACACGGTTGCGCTCAGCACCAATCGCAAGTTCATGACGATCATCGATCGCTCCAGAGCCCGAGCAAAAAAAGAGGGCGGCATTTCCGCCAAGGAATTACGCCGCCGTCTGGGAATACACTGATCCCGCTCCTCATTTCGACGTTTTGAGAATTGTCAAAACGTGGATGCTTCCCGCCGAGTTTGTGTTTCCGCGAATCTTGAACTGCTTTAGTCCGTACCGACTGGAACGGAGCTGGAAAATTCCGTCGGTCCTGAGTAGGGCAAAGCCTGTAGCGAAGGAAGCGCGCATCGAAGGGGGCCGTATCGAAGGGCTGAAACGTTTTGAACGGGCCTCGGTATTCTTTGAACGACTGGAACTGCAATGTTCCGTTGGAACGGCAACCGGCCCCGCGGGTCCGCCAGACCTCAAACTCTCCTGACCGGCCCCGAAAATCGCTCTTGGCATCCTGACCTCATTTCGACTAATATTATCCGAGCGGCGATCCGGGATGCGGCGACTTTGACCCGGCAGGTTTTCGGAGCGGAAACCCGATCGCGCGTAGATCCCGCAATTTAACTGACTGGAAAAGGGCCGACGAAGGTCAAGACGTAAAAGTCTGCCCCTCAAGCCCCGTTATGCTTACCAACGAAATCCGTAACCAAATAGATCAAATCTGGAATGCGTTTTGGTCCGGCGGGATTGCCAATCCGCTGGAAGTTATCGAGCAGATAACCTATCTGCTTTTCATCAAACGGCTTGATGAGCTGCAGACACTCGAAGAGTTGAAGGCCACGCGTCTCAAGGCGCCTATCGAGCGGCGATTGTTTCCTGAGGGTAAGGACGACCATCCGCGTTCGCCGCGTCCTTATGCGGACTATCGCTGGTCGCGATTCAAGCATTTCGCGCCCGCTGACATGTACGAAGTGGTGGGCGAGCATGTGTTTCCGTTCCTTCGAACATTGGGCGGCGATCAGTCCACGTACGCGCATCACATGAAGGACGCGCGCTTTACGATTCCTACCCCAGGATTGCTGGCGAAGGTCGTCGATATGATCGACCAGGTGCCGATGGAGGAGCGCGACACCAAGGGCGACTTGTACGAGTACATGCTCGCCAAGATCGCCACGGCTGGGCAGAACGGCCAGTTCCGCACGCCGCGGCATATCATCGGGTTGATGGTGGAGCTCGTCCGGCCGGTGCCCACGGACATCATGTGCGACCCCGCCAGCGGCACTTGCGGCTTTCCCGTGGCGGTCGGTGAATACCTCCGGCGGCATTACCCGGAAATTTTTCGCGACGCGAAGCTCAACGCGCACTTTCACCACGGCCTCTTCCATGCCTTCGACTTCGACAACACCATGCTCCGCATCGGCAGCATGAACATGCTCCTACACGGCGTGGAAAACCCCGACATCCGTTATCGCGACTCCCTCGCCCAGGACCACGCCGATGAGGTGGAAAAATACACTCTGATCACCGCGAACTCTCCTTTCGCCGGATCGCTCGACTACGAGACTTGCGCCAAGGATCTGCTCCAGGTGGTGAAGACGAAGAAAACGGAATTACTCTTTCTCGCCCTCTACCTGCGCTTGCTCAAGCCCGGCGGGCGCGCCGCCGTCATCGTACCCGACGGCGTGCTCTTCGGCTCGTCCAACGCGCACAAGACGCTGCGCAAGATTCTCGTCGAGGACCAGAAGCTCGACGCGGTGATCTCGCTGCCCGGCGGCGTGTTCAAGCCCTACGCCGGCGTCTCCACTGCTATCCTCGTCTTCACCAAAACCAACTCCGGCGGCACGGATTATGTTTGGTTCTACGACGTGGACGCCGACGGCATGTCGCTGGACGACAAACGCACGCCACTGCTGCCCGAGGAAAAGCTCGGCCCCACGCCCCGCACCGGCCTGGACCCCGGCCTCCGCCGGGGTGACGAAGATAGTCAGGGTGAAGTCCGTCATTCCGGCGAAGGCCGGAATCCAGTTCTCACCCCGGACGAACACGCGAAGAACAATTTGCCTGATGTGCTCGCCCGTTGGGCTGCGCTCAGAAGTCAGAAATCAGAGGTCAGAGATCAGGAGCTAAAGCGCCCGCGCACCGCGCAAAGCTTCTGCGTGCCCAAGGCCGACATTGCCGCGCAGGGCTACGACCTCTCGCTCAACCGCTACAAGGAAGTCGTCCACGAAGAAGTCGCCCACCGCCCGCCGAGCGAAATCCTGCAAAACCTCGCCGCGCTGGAAAAGGAAATCACCGTGGGCATGAAAGATTTGGAAGAGATGTTGAAATGAGCCGCCGCACCAAACACAGGCCCAAAGGGCCGTCATCCCTCAGCCCAGCCCAACGGGCTGGGAATTCTGAAAGGCCGTGATAACCCGCAACCCCAAAAATCATATGCCGCAATCATTGTCCTGCATTCTGATTCATCTGGTGTTCAGCACAAAAAATCGCGAGCGCGTCCTCACGCCTCCGATCCAATCCGAATTGCATCCTTACCTCGCGGGAACGCTGGACAATATCGAATGCCCGTCATTGCAGGCCGGTGGCGTGGAAGACCACGTTCATTTGTTCTTCGGTCTGTCGCGCACTCGCACCATCGCCGACGTAGTGGAGACGGTGAAAACCAGTTCGTCCAAATGGATCAAAACCAAGGGCGTGGAGCTGACGAATTTCCATTGGCAGTCGGGATACGGCGCATTTTCCGTCAGCCAGTCGGATGCGGACACGGTGGTCGCCTACATCCGCAACCAAGCGCAGCATCACCAGAAGATGACGTTTGAGGATGAATACCGGCGTTTGTTGGAACGGTATCAGGTCGCGTTTGATGAAAAATATGTGTGGGATTAACGATTATCGCGCCCCGTTGGGGCGCGGGAAATTATTTGTGGCCGGTTACCCAGCCTACCCAGGGCGTTGCCCTGGGCTAAGGGATGACGCGCCGTTGGCGCCAGGTCTATGGCCCAACGGGCCGATATTCCTTAGCCCAGCCCAGCGGGCTGGGTTATTGTCCCGACAAAAATCACGCGGCCTGAAGGGCCGCGATAGACGACGCACCCACCGCCCACCGAGCGAAATCCTCGCCAGCCTCGGCAAACTGGAGGCGGAGATTCAGCAGAGGATGAGGGAATTGGAGGGGATGCTGAGGTGAAGGCCGATCGCCAAATGACGACTGGCGAATGGCCGAAGGTGAAACTCGCCGATGTCGCCGAGCAATGCCTCGGCAAAATGCTCGACGCGAAGAAAAACAAAGGACGCCAATTCTCCTACCTTCGGAATCCGAACGTCCGCTGGTTTGACGTGGATACGACGGACTTGCAGACGATGCCCTTCGAAGACCACGAGCACGAACGTTACGGACTACGAGCCGGGGACATTGTGATTTGCGAGGGTGGTGAGGCCGGACGTGCAGCGATTTGGGACGGGAGATTGCCGGACGTGAAATTCCAGAAGGCGATTCACCGCGTGCGCCCCGGGCCGAAACTCTACAACCGATTCTTCGTTCACCGTTTGATGGCCGACCATCAAAGCGGACGCTTGGCAGATTATTTCACCGGCGCGACCATCAAACATTTCACTGGACAAGACCTCGCGCGTTACGAGTTTCCCCTGCCGCCGCTGGCGGAGCAGCGGCGGATTGCGGACGTCCTGGACCGGGCGGAGGAGTTGCGGGCCAAGCGCCGCGCCGCCCTCGCCCAACTCGACTCCCTCACCCAATCCCTCTTCCTCGACCTCTTCGGTGACGCAGGCGAGAACGCGAAAGGATGGCCGGTGCGTGCGGTCGCGGACTACGTTGCTGAATTTCAAGGCGGCAAGAGTATCGAGTCGGAAAGCGGCGATAACGTCATCACGCGAAACAGAGTGCTCAAGGTCAGCGCCGTCACCGGGATGAAATTCCTCGCTCACGAAAGCAAGCCTGTGCCGGACAACTACGAGCCACCGAAAGAGCATTTTGCCAAACCTGGAGACTTACTGTTCAGCCGCGCGAACACGACGGAACTCGTCGGTGCTGTTGCTTACGTCAATAGCACGCCACCCAATGTGCTATTGCCTGACAAGCTGTGGCGCTTCGTATGGCGCGAGCCTGCTGGAATCGAACCGCTCTTCGTCTGGGCATTATTTCAGACGCCAACTCTTCGGCTGGAAATCGGGCGGAGAGCTACGGGTACGAGTGGTTCGATGAAGAATATCTCCCAAGAGAAAGTTTTTGGCATCCGGACAATTCTTCCTCCCATTGACTTACAGCGCGAATTCGCCCGCCGAGTCACGGCGGTAGAGAAGCTGAAGACGGCGCAGCGCGCGTCGCTGGCGGAGCTGGACGCGCTGTTCGCCTCGCTCCAGCATCGTGCCTTTCGGGGAGAGTTGTGAGATCCGCTTGTGGGTCGAGAAATCTGGACCCCGGCAATCGCCGTGGTGACGCTAAAGAGGGCGTAGCTGGTGCGTTGCGTTATTCGAAGCAGCAGGCGGTGAAACGATTCCAATCCCGTCATTCCGGCGCAGGCCGGAATCCAGGTTGTTCCTCTATTCTGCGTTTCTCCCGATGGCCCTATTCAGATGACGGTAGCGCTAGCCTCCTGGACCCCGGCCTTCGCCGGGGTGACGATACTTCTTTGTGGCGATGAAGCAGCCATGCGCACCACGGTCCCCGAGAAACTCCTGAAGGTCATCGACGATATCGACACGCAGGGAAACGCGTCGCTCACGCGCTTGACGGTGTTGAAGAAATGGTTTGAGCATCCGGGCCGGTTGCCAGTCTTTGGCCTGTGGGTCGCGCGACAGGCGGCAGGCCGCAAGGGCAAGACGCAGGACGGGGCCGGTGCCCTGCTGGACGAGGCTCGTGCCTTGCTCGGCTCGGCGGTCACGAGAGAGAACCTCTTCCAGCAGATCGATCAAGAGGCAGCGCAGAGCCTGCATGACCGGGCGCGAAAGTTTCAGAACGAATTCCAGAAGCAGCAATGGGGACCGGTGCGGATCATCCACTGCTGGCCGCTGCTGTTGGTGGAAGAGGGGCTGGCCCTCCACGCCGGTCACCATCGCCATCCCAGCAGCGGCTACAAACTGGCTGCCGACTGGGCGCAACATTTCGACACCCGTCACGGCGATGGCCTGAACGGCCCCAGCCGGGCCAAGCTCCAGAAACTCCGACGGTTCATGCTAAGCGTGGAAGCTTTGGAGGACGAGCGATGAAGTGCAGAATGGCGCTAGTGGAGTTGGACGCGCTCTTCGCCTCGCTTCAGCACCGTGCCTTCCGGGGAGATCTCTAGTGTCACACCTCCCAAGATTCCGTCATTCCGGCGCAGGCCGGAATCCAGGTTGTTCCTCTTTTCTGCGTTTCTCCCGATCGCCCTATTCAGATGACGGTAGCGCTAGCCTCAGGGTGATGCGATGTAAACGCTCGGACAGACTGGACCCCGGCATTCGCCGGGGTGACGATACTTCGTTGTGGCAATGAAACAGCCATGCGTTTATTTACTTGCCAGCCGTCGCAACGGGACACTTTATGTCGGTGTCACATCCGATCTCATCAAACGAATATGGGAGCACCGGAATCACGTCGTAGCAGGATTCACCCAAAAATATGGTGTGGACAAACTCGTTTGGTATGAGCCGCATGCTTCCATGGAATCGGCTATCCAGCGGGAGAAAGCGATCAAGGAATGGAAACGTGCATGGAAGATGAATCTGATTGAAAAGACCAACCCGGAATGGGTGGATTTGTATGAAACGCTGCTATGACTAGAGCCGGCCAGGTGCAGGCTCGGATCACGCTGGGGTGAGACTCATGTCGCACACTTCTTTATCTCGTCATTCCGGCGCAGGCGGAGACTGGACCCCGGCCTTCGCCGGGGTGACGAATGCGTCTAACAGAAATGACGCGGAAATGAAATGGGGAATGAAAACACTACGACAGTGCGCGATATATATGTAACTTCTAGATATATAGTGATTTTCTCGGATGGGTTAAGGCATTCCTCTCGGAAATGAACTGCGCTACAATACGGTTATGACGATCCAGTATGAGATGCCCCGGCAGTGGATTTTGTTTGATTTGGCGGCGGTTCAAGTCGAACTCCTGGGGGCGAAGGCGGCGATGTTGGCGCTGACACAGATCCCATATCAGCGCAGTTGGGCGGAGCAACTCCAGCAAATCCAGCTCAAGCGGGAGGTGGCTGGGACATCTCGGATCGAAGGCGCGGAGTTCACGGAAAGAGAACTGGACGCGGCGATGCGGGAGACGCCGCAACAACTTGAGACTCGATCGCAGCGCCAAGCGGCTTGCGCGTTGGCGACTTATCGTTGGATTGCCAAACTTGAAACGGATCGGCCGGTCGACGAGTCGTTGATTTGTGAGATCCATCGCCGCATCGTCTCCGATTGCGACGATGACCATTGTCCACCCGGGCGGCCCAGAGGACACGGTGATAACGTAACCTTCGGTACACCGCGTCATCAAGGCGTCGAAGGTGGAGATGATTGCGCAGCCGCGTTGCGCCAGTTGTGCCAAGCGACGCGGACGATTTTTCGGGATCACGATCCACTGATTCAGCCGCTGGCGCTCCACTACCACTTTGCCGCGATGCATCCTTTTCTGGACGGCAACGGCCGGACGGCGCGCGCCCTGGAAGCGCTGATGCTCCAGCGCGTCGGCCTGCGCGATACGCTGTTCATCGCCATGTCGAACTATTATTACGAGGAGAAGGTCGGTTATCTCAACAATCTTGCCGAAACCCGCGCGCTAAGTCACGATCTGACGCCGTTTCTCAAATTCGCTCTCAAGGGAATCGAGAAGCAATGCAACAGGCTGTTTTCAGAGATCCGTCTCCACGTTGCCAAGGCGCTTTATCGCAACACCATGACGGATCTATTCGGCCGGCTGCGCTCGCCGCGTAAGCGGGTCATGTCGGATCGGCATGTGCAGTTGCTGCAACTGCTCTTGGATCGGGGAAGTCAGAAATTCTCTGAGGTCATCAAACAAACCGCCGGACTCTATCAGGTAAAAAATCCTCGCAAGGCGTTGATTCGCGACTTATCTCATCTAGCCGCGTTGCAGGCGATAGAGATCAAACAAACTGACGATAAATTCGACGCTGTTATTTCCATCAACTTGGATTGGCCGACACAAATTACCGAAAGCGAGTTTTTCAAGCGGGTAAAAGAAATGCCCAAAGCAAAGGTTTACGGATTCCTATCATTTTAGAATCGCGAGATGGCGACTCCCGACTCACAATTCCAGTTTCTTAGCGCTGAATGGCCGATGTTATTCGAGCCGGCGGCGAAGGCGGAGTCGCTGGTCTATCCGGACTCGCGGAGCTCTTGCTTCCACGCCCGCCGGGCGTTGGAGCTGGCGGTTCATTGGCTTTACAAACATGACGCCGCTCTCAAACTGCCGTATCAAGACCACCTGAGTGCCCTAATTCACGCGCCGTCCTTTCGGAACGCTGTCGGGCCGGCGATTTTTGCCAAGATTAAACTCGTCAAAGACCTGGGAAATCTCGCTGTTCATAGCCACAAGCCGGTGCGGCAACTCGACGCGCTCACGGCGGCGAAAGAACTCTTCCACATCATGTTCTGGCTGGCGCGCACCTATGCGCGTGGCGCGAAGCCAGCGGACGGTCTTTGCTTCAACCCAGACTTGCTTCCGAAGAGCAGCTCGGTCCCGGCGCAGACGCTGGAGCAATTACAGAAGTTAGAGAGCCAGCTACGCGAGCGCGATGAAAAACTTTCCCAATTGTTGTCCGGCAAGAAAGCGTTAGATGACGAACTGCAAAGATTGCGGATCGAAGTTGCTGAGACGAAGCAGCAGAACTCCGCGCGAGCAGATGACCACGACTACTCGGAAGCCGAAACACGCGACTACTTCATCGACTTGTTGCTGAAGGAAGCGGGGTGGGCGCTCGCTGATCCACAGGACCGGGAATTTCCCGTCACCGGCATGCCCAATAACACGGGCGAGGGCTTTGTCGATTACGTCCTGTGGGGCGACGACGGTAAACCGCTCGGGCTTGTTGAAGCAAAGCGGACGAAACGCGACTCCCGCGTCGGTCAACAGCAAGCGAAGCTGTATGCTGACTGTTTGGAAAAACAGTTTGGCCAGCGGCCGGTAATCTTCTACTCCAACGGCTACGACCACTGGATGTGGGACGGCCTAAGTTATCCGCCGCGTCCGGTACAAGGTTTCTACAAGAAGGCCGAGTTGGAACTCCTCATACAACGACGGGAAGCTCGGAAGGGTCTCGCCGACGCCAGAATCGACGAGTCTATTGTCGAACGCTACTATCAATCGCGGGCGATACGGCGGGTCGGTGAAGCATTCGAGCGCGACCTCGACCGTAAGGCGTTGCTGACTATGGCGACGGGCGCAGGCAAGACTCGGACGGTGATCGCGCTCTGTGAACTGTTGATGCGCTGCAACTGGGTAAAGCGGGTGCTGTTCCTCGCTGACCGTGTGGCGCTGGTGCGGCAGGCGGTGAACGCATTTAAACGGTTTCTTCCCGACACCTCACCCGTGAATCTGGTTACGGAGAAGGATGCGGAGGGGCGTGTTTACGTATCGACTTACCCGACGATGATGGGCTTGATTGAAGAGGCGCGCGACGGTCAACGCCGATTCGGGGTCGGCCACTTTGATCTGGTCATAATCGACGAAGCGCACCGGTCCGTGTACCAAAAGTACGGCGCGATCTTTGAGTATTTTGATTCATTGCTGGTCGGGCTCACCGCAACGCCGAAGGACGAAGTCGATCGCAACACTTACAGATTGTTTAATCTTGAAAGCGGCGTGCCGACCGATAACTACACACTTGACGAAGCGGTCAGGGATGGCTTCCTCGTGCCGCCGAAGGCTGTGTCGGTCCCGTTGAGATTCCAGCGGGAAGGAATCTCATACGACCAACTGTCCGAAGAAGAAAAAGAAGAGTGGGATGCGCTGGACTGGAGCGAGGACGGTACGATACCCAATCGAGTGGAAGCCGAGGCGGTAAACCGCTGGCTTTTCAACAAGGATACCGTGGATAAGGTGCTGGAGCACCTGATGACGCGTGGCCTTAAAGTGGCCGGCGGCGATCGCTTGGGAAAAACCATCGTCTTTGCCAAAAATCACGACCATGCGCAGTTCATCGCCGAGCGGTTCAATATCAATTACCCGCATTACAAAGGCGAGTTTGCGCGGGTCATCGACTTTGAGGCGGAGTATGTTCAAAACCTGATCGATAATTTCTCCATTGCGACCAAAGACCCGCACATCGCGATCTCCGTGGATATGCTCGACACGGGCATCGATATCCCGGAGGTAGTCAATCTGGTCTTTTTCAAGCTCGTGCGCTCAAAGACTAAGTTTTGGCAGATGCTCGGGCGAGGAACGCGGCTTTGTCCCGACCTGTTCGGGCCAGGCAAGGATAAAGAGTTTTTCTACGTTTTCGATTACTGTCAAAACCTGGAATTTTTCTCTCAGCAGCTCCCACCCACGGAAGGCAACACCAGCGAGTCTCTTGCCAAGCGTTTGTTTAACGCGCGTCTGGAGTTGATTGGGGAGTTAGACAAGAAGGTTTCGATTGAAGAAGGGCAAGACGGTGGCGGTCTAACAGGCGAAGCTGCCGAGGCTTACGGATCGAATTTATCTTATGCGGAGCTGAGGCGAGCCGCGGCAGATTTACTGCGGACCGAAGTGGCCGCGATGAATGTAAATAACTTCGTGGTACGGCCGAAACGCCGCCTGGTCGAAAAATACGCTGCCACCGACGCATGGAATCAAATAGACGGTGTTGCGTATAGCGAACTGTCGCACGAAGTGGCGGGATTGCCGACGGAGCTTGATGCCGAAGACGAAGAGGCAAAGCGTTTCGACTTGCTGATTCTGAACTTGCAGCTCGCGGTATTGCGCCAGGAGCCCTCGTTTGCGCGCCTGCGTGACCAGGTAAAAGGCATTGCCGGTCTGCTCCAGGATAAAGCCAGCATACCGATGATCCAGGCAGAGTTGCCGCTGATTCTGGAACTTTTAACAGACGAATGGTGGCAGAATGTCACGGTCCCAATGTTGGAGACAGTTCGAAGACGACTGCGTTCGCTCGTGAAGCTGATTGAGAAAAAGGAGCGGAAGCCTATTTATACCGATTTCGAAGACATGATGGGTAGTGAAAGAGAATTCACCCTACCTGGGTTCTCAACCCCGAGTGATTTCGAACGATTCCGAGCCAAAGCGCGCCAGTTTCTCAAAGCCAATGAAAATCACATCACCGTGTATAAACTCCGAATGAATGAACCGCTGACCCCGACTGATTTGGCTGAGCTAGAGCGCATGTTGTCAGAAAGCGGAGTCGGCAACGCCGAGGATGTGCAAAAAGCCAAGGAAGCGAACGAGGGCCTCGGTCTCTTCGTACGATCGCTGATCGGACTCGACCGGGAAGCTGCGAAGAAAGCGTTAGCCGGATTTCTGCTTGGAAAAACCTGGCGTGCCAACCAGATCGAGTTTTTGAACCTAATCATTGATCATTTGACTGAGCACGGTTCGATTGACACGCGTCTGCTTTACGATTCACCCTACACTGACTTTAGCCCGCGGGGCGTGGACGGCGTGTTTGAGTCTAAAGAAGTCGACGAGCTGGTTTCAATACTGGAGGACGTGCGGAAGAGGGCTGTCGGTTAAGTGGGTTTGTCACTATGGAAACCACGCCGCAATCTGTTCTTGAGGCTTTCGGGTAATGATGGGGTCGCGTTTTTGCCTTTGACATTGTGGCTGAACCCTAATCAGGTTCGAGGCTTGGGAGCAATCCCATTAAGGTGTTCATCTCTTGCTCCTCGCGAATTCTCTTGCCCCAGAATACTATCGGCACCACCTGCGGCCCCGGGGATTTACCTGCTCGGCTCGGGCGCCTGGCGCGTCGTCGACGTCGTGGCAGTGGAGGAAGACCTCGAAGTGCCTGTGGTCCATCCGATAGCCGCGCGCGTCTGGTACATGCAAAAACAAACGCGCATCCGCGAGCCGGTCGCCGGAGCGGGCCGGCTGTTGGCCGAATTGCCGTAACGGCCCCACACAACAATTCCAAAGCGAAAATTTAACTGACCGTTATTTATGGGGTTGTTATTTATGGCACATCAGATCGTGGTCATCGTAGGCAGACCATTTGAACATACTGACTCTCGACCCGACTCTGAGTTAGCTGGATAGCTGGCGGTCAGGGCGGCGATTGCGGGTAGACATGCCAGCGGTCCGCCGGAAAAGCCGCGTTTACGCGTTGCCCGACGGTGAAGGCAGTATCGCCGGCTTGTTTCACGAGCAGGCTCACGCCGTTTACTTCCACTTCAAGAATCTGAACGTCGCCGAGGTAGTTCTTACTCGTAATGCCTCCCGTCAGGGACGCCGTAGCCGCGTCGGCCGAGTTGAGATGCACATGCTCGGGTCGAATCGCCAGTGTGACCGGACTTGCCACCGGCACACCTGGAGGAACGGCGATCGACAATGCTCCCAACGGGCATTCGACTAGCGACGGGCCGGCGACATGACCTTTGACGAAATTCATTTCGCCGACGAACCGCGCGACAAACAGGCTCGCCGGCTTGGCGTAAACCTCATGAGGCGGCGCCATCTGGATGATTTCGCCGTCGTGCATGACGCAGACCTTGTCGCCGAGGCTCAGCGCCTCGGCCTGATCGTGAGTCACATAAAGCGTCGTGACACCAATGGACCTGTTGATTTTTTTAAGCTCGAG
>JAUYJC010000094.1 GCA_030688735.1 Deltaproteobacteria bacterium | reverse complement strand
CGATTCCTCCTACCTGCGAATTGTCATTCAACACCGCAATGCATTTATCACACTTTTCTCTACGGAGTAAAATGAGCAGAGGCCATGCCAAGGCTCAGTCAGTGATTCGACCCCGAAATCACCGGGTTGGCTGCCATGTTGTCAGGAGGCTTCCCATCGTTGCGAAAAGCATCCGGCTTTTCCTCAACAGTACGAAATCTCCGGTAAGGAGCCAGCGAAAGTAATTGGAAAAAGCTTACCAGAGCGTATAATCGACGGCCGTTTAGTTTTGCGGTGCGTCACGGGAAATGATATAAGGCCGCTTACTGACATTGCGGAGGTAAACAAAATGGCAAAGAGCGTTACCGTCTACACCCAGCCCGGCTGAGGCCCATGCCACAAGGAGGTAGAGTTTCTATCTCAAAAGGGCGTTCAATTCGTAGAGAAAAACGTCCGCGCCGACCAGGCGGCGCTGAAAGAATTGATCGACCTGGGTTATCAAAGCACGCCGGTGACGCTCATCGACGGCGAAGCGGTGGTCGGCTTCGATCAAACCAAGATCTCGCAGCTTTTAGAAATATAGGTTAGCGAAGGAGGCTATGATGAAACCAAAGATAGAAAGACAAAGCAAAGGTTCTAGTCGTCCCGCGTTGGGATCGGCACTCGTGGTACAAAGCCTGGTTTTGGCGTGCCTGGTTGTCGTTTCCGCGACGGGCTATTCGTTCGGCCAATCAAAAACGATTATCGACGAGTGGGGCGCGGTGCAGGCCCCGAAGCCTCCGGAGTTGAAACCCGTAACGCTCGACCCAAAGACTTCGGCTCTGCTTGTCTTGGACATGGTGAAACAGACCTGCAACATCGAAAGGCGACCGCGTTGCCTGGATACTGTCCCCAAGATTCAAGCTTTGTTGAAGCAAGCCAGGGCCAAAGGAATAGCCGTCGTCCACAGTATAACTACAGCGGCAACTCCGGCTGACATCGCCATGGAGTTAACTCCACTGGAGGGGGAACCGATAGTCAAAACGTCGGCGGATAAGTTTTTCAAGACCGATTTGGAAAAGATTTTGACCGACAAGGGCATCAAAGAGGTGGTGGTCGTAGGAACGGCGGCTCAAGGGGCCGTGCTCAATACGGCAAGTCAGGCCGCGTTTCGAGGGCTTAAAGTCATTATCCCCGTAGACGGGATGTCGGCTGAAAACACCTACTTCGAGCAGTACACCGCGTATCATCTCACGAATGCCCCGGGCGTAGGACAACAGGTAACATTGACGAAGTTCGATATGATTAAATGACGGGAAAAAATTCAGGGAGGAAACAATGTCAAAGGAAAACAGCAAAGCAGGCAACGTAGGCGACGACGGCGCGATCAGCCGTCGTGAGTTCATCCAAAAAAGCGCGGTCCTGACTGCCAGTCTCGCGGCAGGGACGACTTTGGTCGATGCGCTCGGACCGGCAGCCAGCCACGCGAACCAGGTCGATCCGAACGACGCCGCTCTGACTTCCGCTGACGTTAAATTTTCATCCGCCGACGGCGCTTCCATCAACGCCTATATCACTCGGCCAAAAGGAGATGGGAAGCGTCCGGCCATCATCGTCATCCACGACAATGGTGCGCTCGACGACCACAACCGGGATATCGGGAGGAGATTGGCGAAAGCGGGTTACGTTGCGATCGTGCCGGACCTAATATCACGCCAGGGCAGCACGCGGTCATTTCCGAATCCGGCCGCCGTTGCCAAGGCCATCTCCAAAACCGACCAGGAAGAAGTCATTAAAGATCTCACCGCCGCCGCGAACTACGTGAAAGGGCAAAGCTTTGCGCAAGCGAGCAAGGTCGGCGTGGTCGGCTTCTGCTGGGGCGGCGCGCATTCGTTACTATTCACGACGCGCAACAAGGATCTAGCGGCGGCAGTCGTCTACTATGGGCGCAACCCGAGCAAGCTCGACGACGTGCAAAATATTACCGCACCCCTGTTGGCCCACTACGGCGAACTGGACAAACCCATCACTTCGGAGGTGCCGAAGCTCGAAGAAGCGATGAAGAAATACCGCAAATCATTCGAATACAAAATCTACGCTGATTCTCCCCACGCATTTAACAGCGACACCCGACCGGACCGTTATCGGCCGGAGGCCGCCAAAGAAGCCTGGGGCCGGACCTTGGAATTCTTCAAGAAGCATCTGCAAGGTTAGCGTGTTGGGTTTATGTCGAGGCTTGCATGATCACGCGCCGCCAGTTCATACAAAAGAGCGCCCTGCTGACGGGAAGTCTCGTGGCAGGGCAGTCTCTGGGCGATTCTCTCGCGCCCGCGTTGTCTAACGCCGCCCAAGTCGAACCGAACGATGCGACGTTGATATCATCGGACGTTAAATTCGCCGCCGCCGATAGCGCCGGCATCGCCGCTTACCTGACGCGGCCCAAAGGGGAGGGAGCGCATCCCGCTGTGATTGTGATTCATGCATGGAGCGGCATCGACGACCACACCCGGGACGTGGGGCGCAGGCTGGCAATAGCCGGTTACGTGGCGCTCGTGCCCGACCTTTTGTCCAGGGAGGGCGGAAGGAGTTCATTTTCAAGCAGAGAAGCAGCCATCGCCGCAGGTCGCAAGTTGGATGATGAGACGATCACCCGGGACCTCACCGGCGCCGTCAACTATTTGAAGGGCCAGAATTTTGTCCGCGCCAACAGGGTCGGCGTTACCGGCTTTTGTTGGGGCGGCGGCAAAGCTCTGATGTTTACGACCCGCAGCAAAGACATCGCGGCGTCCGTCATCTACTACGGCGAGAATCCACGGGACCTTGACGATGTAAAAAATATCACGGCGCCGGTCCTGGGTCATTACGGCGGAGACGACGAGCGCATAACCTCGGGGGTTCCGCAACTCGAAGCGGCGATGAAAAAACACGGCAAGACTTTCGAATATAAAGTCTATCCCGGCGCGCCGCATTCATTCAATAGCGATGACAACCCACGGAGTTACCGGGAAGAGGCGGCGAAAGAGGCCTGGAACAAAACGCTAGAGTTCTTTAGAAAGCATCTTCAGAGTTAGTCGTCAGTTAGAGACTTGAGACCGAGAGCGCCGCTATCCCGCTCTCTGTTTTATTTCCCGCCGATCTCCCTTTTCCAGCCGGACGCGCTCAACATTTTGCCCGTCACTCCCTTCGCTTCGTCGGACGCGAGATAGACGAACACTTCCGTTACGGATTCCGGTTTGCTGCCGCTGTAGCCTGTGAGCTTGGTCGCCACGACACCGGGGTCCACGGAGTTGACTCGAATGCCGGACGAACGAACTTCCGCAGCCAATGTTTGAGTGAATCCTTCCAACCCCCACTTCGAGGTCGCGTAGGCGATGAAGTTGGCGTAGGCGCCGCGGCCGATCATCGACGAGACATTGATGATCGAGCCGCTCCTTGGCTTGATCATCAACGGCAGCACGGCCTGGGTTACGAGGAACAGGCCGCGCAAATTGACCGCGATGGTGTAGTCCCACTTCTTAATGTCTAACTCGGTGATCGAAGCGGGGCGGATCATGACGCCGGCATTGTTGACGAGAATATCGATACAGCCGAACTCCTTGACCGCCCCCGCGACGAATTCT
>JAUYJC010000074.1 GCA_030688735.1 Deltaproteobacteria bacterium | reverse complement strand
ACGCCGGATTCCGTGCTGATGCCGGCGCCGGTGAAAAAGACGACGGCGCGGGATGATCTGAGCCGCGCCGCAAATTCTTCCAGCTCCATGGCGATGCCGCCCGGATAACAAGAAGGATTACTTCGCCTGGGCCGGTTTCGCCGGCTGCGGCGGGGCCGCGGGCTGCTCCGGTTTCAGCGGTTGTGGAGTAGCCGCAGCTTGAATTTCTAGAATCTTAACGTCGAAGACGAGCGTCTTGCCCGCCATCGGGTGGTTCATGTCCATGACCACGGTTTTTTCTTTGATCTCTTTGACTCGAACGGGAAGCGCCTGGCCCTGGGGACCCTTCAGGATAAGCTGGGCGCCGACCTTCTGCATCTCTTGCGGTACTTTCTCCTTGGGAAATTCCTGGAATGCCTGCTCATTGATGGGTCCGTAGCCGTCTTCCGGTTTGACCTTGACGCGCTTCTCCTCGCCGACTTTCATTCCCGCGAGCGCTTTTTCCAAGCCGGGGATGATTTGTTTCGTGCCCTGCGTGTACTTCATTGGTTCCCGGCCTTTGTTGGATTCGATGGTCTTCCCGTCATCCCCGGACATAATATATTGCACGCTGATGACTGTGCCGTCCTTTACGACTTTGTTTTCCTTGGTGCTTTGGGCGGCTATGAGTGGCGCCGACGTGAGAAGCGCAATCGCCACGAAGCCCAAGATAAATGCCCGTTGTAGAATTCGCATCAAATTCTCCTCAGATTTAATTCACCGCCGAAGCGCGGTTGAGCTAATTTACCGGCTGGAATCCGTGAACACAAGCTTGGCGGCTCGGAGCGACTTCAAGTTGCTCCGTTAAAAAGTTCAACGTTTAATGTTCATCGTCCCCGCTCCACAACTTGAACCTTGAACGTAGAACCTTGAACAGAGAAGGATGGCAAGGGGAAACGATTTCTCGCAAAACGCGAAGAACACCGAGAGAAAAAGTAAGTCAGCGCCAGGGCGCCTAGTTATTTTCCGATGCGCTCGAAAAAGCCTTCGCGCTGGAGATCGTCGAGCAAACTCATGTCGAGCAGGCGGGCCATTTCCTTTTCGCTCTTGTTGAAGGTGGCGATCAAGTTGCGCCAGCCGGTGGGATCGGTGCGCGGGATGTCGGCCATGCTCTCGGCGTAGAAACGAAACGTTTGTTCGAGCGCGGCGCGGTCGTTGTTGCCGGTGTAGCGGGTCAAGGCGCGGTAGGCGATCTCGGGCTGTCTTTTGAGCAGCGTGATCGCTTCCACGTAGCCTTGCATGAAGCGCTTCAAGAGCGGCCGCTGCCTTTCCAGGGTGGCGCGCCCGAGGACAACCGAGGTATCGGTCATCTGCGCGAACTGGCGCAGATCGGCGAGCACGGGAAAACCCATCTGCGTGGTCATCATGATCTCGGGATAGGAAAGAACCGTCGCGTCGACTACGCCTTCGCGCAGCGCCGCAATGCGATTGGGCGTCGGACCCAGACTGAGCAGAGTCAGCTTGCTGAAGTCGAGACCCCAGTTTTTGAATGCCAGTTGTAATCCCAATTCGCTGGAGCCGCCGCGGGCGGTGATTGCGACCTTCTTGCCCAAGAGATCCGCCGGCGCTTTGATGTCTTTGCGGGTGACGATTTTCCAGGTGATTTGATTGACGACCGTTGCCGTGATTACCAGGTCCGCGCCGGCGATGCCCGCGCGAGCCACTGTGGAGGCCCCTGAATGCGTGAGGTGAAGGTCGCCGCCGAGCAGCGCCTGAATGACTCTCACGCCACCGCCGATGAGCAGGAGTTCCATGTCCAGGCCGTATTTCTTGTCGAGATTTTCCTGCTTCTGAACCCAGATGGGCAGATGGTACCCGGTCGTCCCCGCGTAGCTGGCGCGGAACTTCGTCAACTGGGCGCGGGCGTCCTTAACGGTAGAAAGTTGGACGACCAAGGCAACTGCCAGACCGATCGCCGCAATTAGGAACCTTCGCTCGTTTTTCACCGTTTTACTCTCCACAAGCCGGGATGACGCGCTCGCCCCAGGCGGTCATCACCTGGTCGTAAATCGGATTCGGCGGCGTCAGCAAGATGCGTTTGACGCCGGCGGCCTCCAGTCGTTTTACCTTGGCGACGCACTCGTTCGGGGTGCCCGCGATGGTGAAGCGCTGCAAGAGATAGTCCGTCACGTAATCGGGGTCGATGCGCTCCTCGATCGGTTTCGAAATATCGAAGGCATCCATAAACCTTTTGACGCCGGCCGCCTCTCCTTCGGGCACGGTCTCCATGGTGAAGCGGAAGTTGTGATGAGCGCGGTTGGCCATGCGCGCGCGCACGCGCTTGCGCGCCAGGTCGCCGTCGTCGTCGACGACGATCATGCCCGCCGGCATGATATCGATGTTCGCGGGATTCCGCCCTGCTTCTTTCGCGCCCTCGGCGATACGCGCTTGCGCCCATTCGAGCACATCGAGATCGAAGCCTGTGCCGAGAATGACGCCGTCGCAGGTGCGCCCGGCGACGCGCAAGGTCTTCGGCCCTTCGGCGGAAATGTAGATCGGCACGGGCCGCTTGCCGATCTTGAGCGCTACGTTTCCACCCCCGCGTTCGCGGCCCGTCGGCACGTCCACACCACGGTCGTGCAACAGATCGCGGATAACACACAGGCCCTTCTCGAAATCGACGAGCTTCGTCGCCGTTCGTCCGAGACTGTACACCGGACCGTCGCCGGTACCCAGGCCGATGATCGCGCGGCCTGCGGAGATTTCATTGAGCGTTGCGAAGGAATTCGCCGTGATGGTCGGGTCGCGGTAGACCATGTTGGTGACGGCAGTGCCCAAGCGGATCGTTTTCGTGCTCGCCGCGCACATCGCCATCGCCTGGTAGGGATCGACGTTGTTCATCTGGCTGTCGGCGAGAAAAACCGCCTCGAAGCCGAGCGCTTCGGCACGCTTGGCGCGGTCTACCGCTTCTCGAACTGTTCGCGCGGAACCGTGAAGACAAAATTTCATCGTTGCAGTACCGATCTTCGGTTAGATACTTACCTTAGAAATGTTGAACAGAACGACTCCAGGGAAATTTATCCCGCCAAGGCGCGAAGTGACACTCCGTGTCATTTCGACCGAAGGGAGAAATCTTTCTTAGATCCCTCGCGTTCGCTCGGGATGACGTGCCGAGGGCACGTCACTTCGCGTCTTCGCGTCTTTGCGGGAGACATGGTTTTTCCGATCTCTTCTCAGTTTCCGAATTTCAAATATCTTTGGTTAGCTTTTGAACGGACAACTTATCTAATCCCATTCATAGAAATGTGTCAAATCGGTTTTATCAGTTGGCGTCTCTGCCATTTGATGCAGGAGTGGATCGCCAGACCGGAAATGAGGTAGCAGAGAAGAGAGACGGCAAGAGGCGAAGCGTAGGATCCGGTCAGGTCGAAGAGATAGCCGCCCAGCCAGGCGCCCAAGGCGCTGCCCAACCCGAAGCTGATTTCCAGGTAGCCGAAGATGAGGCCGATTTTGCGGCCGGAAAAGATATCGCCGATAACCGCGCCGTAGGTGGGATTGCCGGCGCTGTGGCCGACGCCGTAGAGCGCAATCGTGAGATAGACGAGCCATAGCGGCGCGCTGAAGGTCATCGCGATCATGCAGGCAATGCCGAGCACGGTGACGAGGACAGCGACGCCATAAGCCTTGCTTCGTCCTAGCCGGTCGGAGACCGATCCCCAAAGAATCGTCGCGCCAATGCGGATGAAGCCGATAAAACCGAAATAAAAGGACGCCGCGAGTTTTTCGTAGCCCACGGCGACAAAGTGGGCGATGGCGTGGGTGTTGATCATAAAGAGAGCGGTGCCGAGCGCGAGGTGGCCGACCGTTATAGACCAGAACGGGTACGAGCGCACCGCTTCCGCCAGCGTCCAATCGTGGCCGCTATTGCCCTTGTGTCCGTGGCGAGGAACGGGATTCTGGTTGGAGGGATCGGCGTCGCCGTCGGGAAATTGGCCGACCTCCTGCGGAGAGCGGCGCTGCAACAACGCGTTGGCGGGAACCAAGATGAAAAGAAGTAAACTGCCGGTGAAGATGAAAGTCCAGCGCCAACCGAACTGGCTGATCAGAATCTGGGTCAGCGGCACCATGACCAGCGCGCCGAGACCCTGGCCCATGCTGGCGATGCCGATGGCCGTGGCGCGCCGGCGCACGAACCAAAAGGAGATCAACGCATTGTGGCCGACGAAGCCGAGCGCGCCCTGGCCTAGCGCGGTGATGAGGCCGTAGGAAACATAGAGACCGACGAGCGAGCCGGCGAACGAGGAAAGGACCAGGCCGCCGCCGACCAGCAAGGCGCCGAGCGGCATGAGCAAGCGCGGCCCGAGACGGTCGAACGCCAGGCCCACCAATGGTGAAGCGAAAGCATAGACGAGAAAGTTGATCGACGCGACTGAAGCACCGTCGCTCCGGGACCAGGAAAATTCTTCCAATAGAGCAAGATAGTAGACGCCGAAGGCACCGTTGACGCCGCGCATCACCACCATGTTGATGAAACATAGCGCGAGGATAACGTAGCCGTAGAAAAACTTTGGGCGCATGAAATCAGTGCTGAGTAATGAGTCCTGAGTGCTGAGTGGTCAAAGCAACAACTCGGAAAGAAATGGTCTTTCCCACTACTCGTTACTCAGCACTCAGTAGCTCCATTGCCCGGGGCTTGAGATTATCGCGTATCGGCGGACTTGATGTCGACGACCTTCACGTCGAAGTTGAGCGTCTTGCCGGCGAGGGGGTGATTGAAGTCGACCACGACGGTTTTCTCCTTGATTTCGCTCACGCGCAGAGTGACGGCTTGTCCTTGCGGGCTTTTGGTCATCAGCATCGCGCCGACCTTGTGCGCGTCGGGCGGGACCTTCTCTTTCGGAATCTCTTGAAACGCTTTGGGGTCGGGCTGGCCGTAGCCCTCTTCCGGCTTGACCTGAACTTTTTTCTGGTCGCCGACTTTCAAACCGGCGAGTTCCTTTTCAAGCCCGTGGACGATCTGCCCGGCGCCCTGGATGTAGGTCAACGGCTCCTTGCCCGCGCTGGAATCGATGACCTTGCCGGTCTCGTCGGTGAGCGTGTACTCGATCGAGACGATGGAGCCCTCTTGAACCGCGCCACCCGGCTTCAGCGTCACCGTTTGCGGCATGCCGGCGCGCGAGCCGGTGTTATTCGTCAGAAAAAAAAGCGCCGCCAATGCCGCGCCGCTCATGACAAGCAGGCTCAAAAGTTTTTTCATGAAATCCTCACGAAGTATTTCGATAAATGGTTCTTCATGCTTTTGTGTGAAGCCGGACTCGGATATCTCACCGCGGAGGCGCGGAGGGCGCGGAGAAAGAGGTTTTTAATCAAGAACCACTCCCACCTCTGCGAACTCAGCGTCTCTGCGGTGAGAATCATCCCCATCTTACCTTCGTGACCTTCGTGGTGACTCTGCATTCGGATTCTTCACCGCTGAGGCGCGCAGAGCGCCGAGGCAAGAGACTGGAACGAAAACTCCGTGAACTCTGTGCCTCTGTGGTGAATATCTCTTCACAGGAAACCCAGTAGAACCCGTGAAATACTGCGATTTCACGCTAACATATATTGGCAAAGCGGCGAGTACAACTGACGAAAGAAATGCCGTGGACATTACTCTTGCTGTCCTTCGGTATCTTGCCGTGACGGGCTGTGCTAAGAAACTGTTCAACTGGAGGCCATGACGATTTGTTCATGAGCAGCGAGCTTTGGGCGATCATCTCGGCGGCGGCGTGGGCGGTGGACTCGATCCTCGTGCGCAAGGGCACGGCGTTTTCCAACCCATCGACGGCGGCGCTTATCAGTTTCTTTGTCAACACGGCGATTCTCGGCCCTTACATCTTTTTGCAGTATCCCCTGGAAAAGATTTTTCAGCCGGCGAATTTGTTCTTTGTTGTGAGCGGCATCATCCAGCCGGCGATCGTCCGTGTGTTGTTCTACGTCGGTATCGTCCGGCTCGGCGTTTCTCGCGCCGGACCGATTCGGGGAACGTCGCCGTTTTTTTCGGTGGCGATCGCTTTTTTCTTGTTCCACGACCGGCCCGGCTTGATCGTGTATTTGGGAGGGATTTTGACTGTGGCCGGCACGTGGCTGGTTTCGTATAAACGAGCGGGGGAAACGAAGTGGCGCCCTCGTGATCTGTGGTTTCCCTTGGGTGCGGCGATGCTCGCGTCCGTATCCCAGAATATCCGGAAAATGGGGCTTAACAGCACCAGCGAGCCGATCATCGCGGCGACGGTCTCGACGGCAACCTCGCTTTTCTGTCTGTTCGGCTCGGTCTTGTTTTCCGGTAATGTGCGTTCGATCCGAATCAACCGGCCATGCTTGCCTTATTATGGCGGCGCTGCGGTGTTCGCGCTGATCGGCCAGTTGTGCACGTTCATCGCGCTCAACGGCGGTCAAATCTCAGTCGTCGCCCCGCTGATCAATACCACACCGCTCTTCGTTATCGGTCTCACCGCGCTCTTTTTGCGCGGCGAAGAAAAGATTAACCGGTTCGTGGTGATCGGCGTCGTGCTGCTGGTGGCGGGGATTGTAGCGATAACGGGTAGATAGCCGACATTTATGGGTCTTCCGGGGTTTCTGTGAAAGACTATTCACCACGAAGCACACGAAGGTCACGAAGGGTTCGGACATTGATATTTTTAAATTTCTTAACTTCGTGCTCTTCGTAATATTACTATCCGAAAACAAAGACCAACATGTTTGTCATAGCGTGCCGGTCAAATATTCCGGAAGTTTAAGGTTCTCGGATTCGGACATTCCTCCCGCAAAGGCGCAAAGACGCCCAGTTCGGAGGGAAAAGACAAATATTC
>JAUYJC010000067.1 GCA_030688735.1 Deltaproteobacteria bacterium | reverse complement strand
CCTTCCCCCCTCAGGACAGGAAAGCCTTTCATGAACTTGTTCTGTTGGAGATTCTCGAGGAACGCGTGGCATCGAGTCGATCGCGCTGCAATCCCAGAGGAGTCAAGCGAAAGATGAGCAACTATCCTCTCCGACCACGCACGCGGTCGCGCACAAAAAGGATCATGGTCGAGAATCATATCAGAATCGTCAAGTGAACAGTATTGTAATTAGGCCCCTTTATACACGCAAGAAGGCAACTTCCACCGGAGAGATATCCTTCTCTGCTGTAGGGGTTTCCATGCACAACGGTCGTCCCTATTGACCTGATTACGCGGTAAGCATTTGATTTGTCACGAATCGAATTATGAAAACGCCTTGGCACTACAGTTGAATAGACAACTACACTGTTTAAAGATTGTTTGTAGAGGTAAAAGGGGGATCCAATGAAAGTAATCGTCAGACAGTTAGCGTTTCCGAGCTTAATGGCGGCATCTCTTTTCGTAATGCAGGGGTGCCTAGCGACTCGTGACTGGGTGCAGGAAAAACTCGACCCGGTAGCGGGGCGGGTGTCTCAAAGCGAGCAGCGCTTGAATGAGGCCGAAGGCCAAATCGGTAGTCTCGGTGGACGCATGACCGGCACGGAAGGCAAGCTGGGTCAGATGGATGGACGGATCGGCCAGGTTGACGCGAAAACGGAAAGAGCACTGAGTGCGTTGGCAAACCTCCGGTTGGAGCGGCGTTTTGTGATTGACATGAAGGAAGGCGCCAACTTCTCCTTCAACTCGTCCAACCTGCCGCCCCAGGCGAAAAAAGAGATCGATGGATTCATCAGCGATCTCAAGGGCGATGCCGCAGGCATGGACAGCGTGATGTTTCTGATCGCCGGCCACACTGACAGCGCCGGCTCGGAAGATTACAACTACGAGCTCGGCAAGAAGAGAGCAGATGCGGTGAGCCGGTATTTGATCACACAAAAGAAAATGGATCCGTTGCGCGTGGTCACCGTCTCTTATGGGAAAAACGCTCCGGTGGCGGAAAATAGCTCCACGCAGGGACGAGCCAAGAACCGTCGCGTCGAGATCCTCGTCTATCGTGACGGAATAACCTCCGCCGCCGTTGCGTCTTCCGCGACGCCTGCGGCGGAACCGCGAGCCGCGCAGCCGCCGCAGCAATCGTCTGGTGAAAGATTCTCTCAGCGCTAGACACTCAAAGATTTCGGGGGGTAGGGAGAAAAGGGCGGAGCCGATGGCTCCGCCCTTTTTTTTGTTGGTATTCCGGTTTCACGGCGGAGGAAGTATTCACCACGAAGGACCCAGCGCGGCGTAGCCGCAACCAAAGAAGAAAAAAGAAATTTTACCACGAAGGTCACGAAGCATGCCCTGAGCAGGGTCGAAGGGAGCACGAAGTTAAGAAATCTAGAAATATCTATATCCGAAACCTTCGTGGCCTTCGCGTGCTTCGTGGTGAGATAGTATTTTCGATTCGGCAAGTTAGGAATGATGCGGTCAGAAAATTTGCGCAAGCTGCGAAAACTTTCAACTGTAATTACGACGAGCACGAAGTTTAAGAATATTTAAAATCGTAGCCCGAGTCCGAGCCAGAGCGTGATCAGGGCGAGAATCAAGATGCACCAGTGAGCGCCTTTGAGGCGGCGAATGAGGGAATCCAGCTCTTGGGGAGAGACCGCATCGCCGCCTTCGTGCCGTCTGACGAATCGATGACCGATGCCCATGGACTGGTACACGCTGAAGATCACGAGCAGGAAAGCGAAGGTCAGCTTGACGGCTAGCTGATAGCCCATCTGTTTTACGAACAGCTCCCGATACGCCGCCTTGAGTTCCGTCAACTGGAAAGCGCCGGTGAAGATCAGGATGCCAAGCGCGCCCACCTGCAGCGGGTTATAAAACTTGAGTCCGCGAGCGAGAAAGCCCACCCTGTCCTCATGTTTTTCGATGGCAGAGACGGACGGTAGAAGGATCGCCCATAGTCCGACGATAGCGCCGAGGTAGACGATCAGGGAGACAATGTGAAGCCAGGAGTTTAGCATGGAAGGTAGACTTATCCCCAGCCGAAGCGAGAACCTTTTTTGAACGGCTTGCCGGCCGCATCGTAACTATCGCCGATGGCGTCGAGCTGTGCGCGGATCTTTTCGAGATCGCGCTCTTGATGCGCCTGGAAAGCCTGGGCTTCCTTAGCTCGCTTCTCTTGGAACTGAGCGAGCTCTTTTTCCCGCCGGTCGGCGAAGTCGGTCTGCTCTGTCTCCCAGCGCTCATAGGAATCCTTGAGCAGGGTTCGGATATGGTAGTTCAGATTGTCCCGAACCACCGTCGATTTGTGACAGTGCGGACAAAAAATCACGTTGCCGATCATGAAATTGCGCACAGACTCGACATGGGTCTCGTTGCACTTGAAGCACTTCATGGGAATCTCCCATGAATCGATCTCCGGGAGTTGTATGTAGTTGACGTCGGGTTCGGCATATACGGTCGCCGTTCCCGTCATCGCTTGGGGAGCGACTACGGCTTCGCTCGCCACGGCAGTGCCGGAGGCGGCTTGAACGACGGCTTCTTTTTGCGGCGCCGCCGGTTTACCCTGCCCCTTGCGAAAACGGGACTCGAAGCTCTCTCCGAATTGCGTTTCCGGATGCAGGGCGCGGGAGCGCTCGATCAGCACTTGCTCGCTTTCGATATTGTTGGGGTCGGTGACGCAGCAGTCCACCGGGCATACCGCGGCGCACGCTTCATAGTCGTGAAAGCCGACGCATTCGGTGCAGAGGAGCGGATCGATGACATAAACCGGGTCTCCCTGTTTAATTGCGTTGTTCGGGCACTCCGGCTCGCAGGCGCCGCAGTTAATGCAGTCGCTGGTGATCATCGTCGCCATTCAGTCATCCTCCTAAAGACTTTGATGGAATTGGAATCGGGTAAAAACGAAAGTCATCGTAAATGAATTGCCCCACGGTTGCAAATCCCGCGTTGCATGCGCGCAATCCAGTCAGTATCTTGTTCTTCGGTGCAAGAGATATTTCAAAACGGGCTTAATCATGACGGGCGCAAAATTGAGCCCCTTTAGGATTGGAACCTGCGGTTACTCCTATCCGGGGACGCCACCCGAGGGTTGGTCAGGTGTGTTTTATCCGAAGAGCCGCGGGAGACGTTCGGACAAGCTGGAATTTTATGCGACCTACTTCAACGCGGTGGAAATCAATTCGACATTTTACCGTCCGGCGACGGCGGCGATGGCGAATGGCTGGGTGAAAAAGACGCCGGAGGATTTTGAGTTCGCGGTTAAGGTCTGGCAAAAGTTCACGCACCCGAAGAAGCTCGGCGTGGAAGCCGCCGGTTCGAGTGATTCCTGGGAAAGTTTCGCTGCCGCCGATGTCGATCTTTTCTGCCAAGGCATCGCGCCGCTCAGCGATGCCGGAAAACTCGGTCCGCTGCTCTTCCAATATCCCGCGAGTTTTCACCGCTTTGAAGAAAACCTGGAGAAGTTGAGCCGGACGCTGGCGGCCTTCGAACCTTATCGGAAGGTGGTGGAGTTGCGCCACAAGAGTTGGAGCGACCACGCGGAGGAAACTTACTCCCTGTTGAGCCGATTAAATTCGGCGTGGGCCTATATCGACGAGCCAAAGTTCGACTCGTCGGTCAAACAGGAGCTCGATTTCTCCGGGAGCATCGCCTATCTGCGGCTGCACGGTCGGAATCAAGAAAAGTGGTGGCGGCATCAAGCCGCCTGGGAACGCTACGACTATTTTTATCCGCCCGCCAGTGTCCGCAGGCTCGGCACGAAGCTCAAGCATTTCGCCACGAAGTCCCCGGCGACGACGTTTTATGTCTTTTTCAACAACCATGCGCGCGGCCAAGCCGTGGCCAACGCCTTGATGTTAGAGTCGCAGCTTGCGGACGGTAAAAAGAGCCCGGCGCCGCAGGCGCTCGTCGAAGCTTTTCCGGATTTGAAAGATTTTGTCGGCGGCGCTGGGCGCGGTGAGCTCGATCCAGGCTGATCATCCAGCCGCGATTGAAGCCGATGAACGCGATATGCGTGCCGCCGTGCTTCATCGGTCCGGGCTCGCGCACTCGTTGGGCGTAACGCGCGCCTCTTGGAGCGCGATAGAATGTGCGATATGCTTGAACTATGATTATTTCACGACCGGTGATTCGTCGCGGCTTCGCTCTGTTTAGTCTGGCATTGGCGGCCCTTGCGCTTTGCGCGGAACCCATGTGGGCGGCTGACGCTGCCAAGAAGGTCCGGCTCGCATATGCCGGCTGGGAACTCGGCACCGCAGTGGCGTACGTCGGTGTGGATTCCGGCTTGTTCAAAAAGCATGGCTTGATCATCGACGAATTCCCCATCCGCGATACGCTTTCCGCCGGGGTTCAATCTCTTATCGGCGTCGACTTGCTGATCGGCTTTGGCAATCCCTTGGCGATCCTCCATCCGGTGGCGGGCGGGGCGGACCTTGCCCTGGTGGGCGCCCATGTGAGCTACAATCAGTACGGGATGGGTGTGGTGGCCGGGGTTTCCTCGGTTAAGGAATTGAAAGGCAAGAAGGTTGGTGTCTCCGCGCTCGGAGCGCGTTCGGATTTGGTCGCGCGGGTGATCCTGAGGCGGGCCGGGTTGGATCCCGCCAAAGATGTCGAGTTGGTTGCCGCCGGCTTGGCTCCGGCAAGGGCGCTGGCTCTCTCCAAGAATCTGGTCCAGGGTGTACCCTTAAACCAGCAGGTTGCCGCCGAAGCGCAAAAGTTGGGAATCAAGATCTTGGAATTGAAGAGCGTGCCGGTGGTGACCGATCTTCTTATGACGACGCGCTCGTTTATCAAACGGGAAGAAGACACGGTGCGCCGCTTTATGAAAGGCTACGCCGACGCCATTCATCATTTCGTTTCGCGGCGGGACGATAGCCTGGCGATCCTGAAAAAATATTTTCCCAACAACCAAGGTCTCACGGTAGATGCCATGTATGACAATTTTTCCGCGCAATTGCGCCCGCTGCCGGAACTTAACAGCGAAGCGCTGCAGGCGCTGGTGGATGTCGGCGCCGCTATGGAAAAGCCGTCAAAATCTCTCAAGCCTGCCGATATCACCGAGCCACGATTTGTCGACGAGCTCAAAAACAGCAAGTTTCTGAAGGATCTCTACACCGAAAAGATCAGCCTGTAGGCCGCGCCTCACCGTCCATTTCGCGCAAGCGTCAAGCCTCTAGGCTGGATTATTCACAGGTGACAGCAATCGAGGCGCGAGCCCTCCGGATCAAGCAAGAAAATCCAGAGTTCAATGTTCAAAGTTCAAGGCTCAAAGTCGGAATCGAATTGAAACGTTGAACCTGGAACATTGAACCTTGAACATCGTCTGTTCCTTCGCTCCTCCAGGCTCGCCCCTCGATTGACAGAGTGCCGTGATTCATCCTCAGACGATGAATAATCCGGGCTAAGTATCGCGTCAAGAACGCGCATTCTCAAAGACCCGATGGCTGGAACTGCCGGCATTCATTTGCTATGGACCAGGAAGAAGAATTTTCACGGAGGGTATCATGAGACTGCAAAATCAAGTCGCCATCGTCACCGGCGCCGGGCGCAATATCGGCGAGGACATCGCCAAATTATTTGTTCAGGAAGGGGCGAGGGTGGCGGTGGTCGATCTGGACCCAGGGCGCGGCAGCCATGTGGCGGACGAAATCAATACTAAGAATCCGGGCCGGGCCATCGCCGTAGTCTGCGACGTGGCGTCGCCGAGCTCCGTTGAAAAAATGGTGCAAACTGTTGTGAAGGAATTTGGCGGCGTCGATATTCTTGTCAACAACGCCGCCTGGACCGATCACAAGACACTCTTCGATATTACCGAGGAAGAGTGGGACCGGGTCATGAACGTTTGTCTGCGCAGCGTCTGGTACTGCACGCGCTCTGCGGCGCGAGTCATGATCGACCAGAAGCGCAAGGGCAAGATCATCAACATCGCCTCCACGTCTGGTCATTGGGGCCGAAAGGAAGCGACGGCTTATACCACGGCGAAAGCCGGCCTGCTCAACTTCACGCGCTCCATCGCGGTGCAATTGGCGCCGGAAGGAATTCGCGTCAACTCCATTTCGCCGAACCGCATCGGTTCGCCGGTCGGCCAGGAGGAAATGCCGGAGAATCGCTTCTTTAAAAATCTTGCCGGCCGGCGCGGCGTGCCGATGGACATCGCCAAGGCGGCGGTGTTTATGGCGTCGGACGAAGCCGATTTTATCTACGCGGTCGATCTTCCGGTGGACGGCGGCGCCCTGGCGATTCGGGATTAATCGTTTCTCGTGCTCGTAGCTCGTGTTCCTAAAACGAGCCACGAGCACGAACAACGGCTTATTTTTTGCTCCCCAGTGTTTTGGTCGACTTTTCGATCTGGGAAACGACCTGGTTGGCGGTTTTGTCCCACTCCAGATTGCGTAGCTGGGTTCGAATGCGATTGAGCAGATCCCGGTTGTTGACCGGTTTGGCGACAAACTCGCTGACGCCGAGGTCCATGGCCGCGGCTCGGGTGTTCATGTCGTCCCGAGCAGTGAGTAGAATAACCGGCACCGCGGGGCAGATATTCTTGAGTTCCCGAGCGACCTCGAGACCATCCATTCCCGGCATCATGACGTCCAACACGATGAGATCGACAGGCCTAGATTTGACGATCGAAAGGCATTCGACGCCGCCGGTAGCGCCGACCGCCACCAGGCCGTGCTTCGAAAGCAACAGCAGGAGAAATTCAAGCACGCCCTTGTTGTCGTCGACCACGAGAACCGTAGGGACGGTTTCCGCGGGCGTTGGCTGTCCGGTGTTATCCATAAGTGGCACCGCTTTCTTCCAAGCTCGTTGCTAACGATCCTTCTCCGAGTCCGGGGCGGCTATAAACTCCGCGAACGGCTCGGCGAGTTCGGTCGCTTTTATCGCTTTGGCCGCGCTGACGGTTGGCTTGCGCCGAAGCTTCGCCACAAGCGTGGTTCTTTTTAAGCCCAGCATGCGCGCCGCCGCGCTCTTGTTTCCGTTGGCCAGGCGCAGAGCCTCTTCCATGAGCCGAAACTGTAGCTGCTCCGTCGCCTGACGCAAGTTGATATGCCCGCCGCTGAGCGTCGGCTGAGGGCTTTTCTTGTCGGAAACGAACGCGCGAATGTTGGCTGGCAGGTCTTTTAGGTCAATGACGCCATCCTGGCTCAGGATGATCAGCCTTTCGACGAGGTTTTCCATCTCCCGAATGTTTCCCGGCCAATCATATTCCCACAGATAAATCATCGCTTCACGGGAAATAGCAATAGTCAGGCCATGTTTCCGGTTGGATCTTTCAAGAAAATGATTGATGAGGAGAGCGATATCCGAGCGGCGCGCGCGCAACGGCGGCAGGTGAATCGGTATGACCTGCAGCCGGAAGAACAGGTCCTCGCGAAAAGTGCCCTTTTCGACCTGATGCGCGAGGTCTTTGTTGGTGGAAGCGATGACGCGAACGTTGACGTTGACGGGCTGATCCGATCCCACCGATCTCACGGCGCCGTCTTGAAGCATGCGCAGGAGTTTGGCTTGCAACGGCAGCGGCAGTTCACCGACCTCGTCAAGCAGGATGGTCCCATGGTTGGCCAATTGAAACATCCCGGCGCGGGTGGAATGCGCGCCGGTAAATGCGCCGCGGGCATGTCCAAAAAGTTCGCTCTCGAGCAAGTTTTCCGGGATGGCGGCACAGTTGACCGGCACGAAGGGCCGGTCGGCGCGCAAGCTCAGATTATGAATCGCACGGGCGGCCAGTTCTTTGCCGGTGCCGCTCTCCCCGGTGATCAGCACGGTCGCATCGGTTACGGCCACTCGCTGAATGATCTCTTGAATCTTCTTGATCGAGGGATGCTCCCCGAGCATCCCTGATGAAGTTAGCATCAGAAGTCGCGGATCTCCTTGCGATAAATCCGATCATGGGCAGGCTTGCCGTTGGCCGTCATTTTTTTTGCCGGCGCTTTCTCTAATTGTACTATGTTAAGAACGGCTATTTCCCCTGGAGTAGGGTTTTCCGCAACACGGGCACTGACACAGGCGTCGAGCGATGGCCCTTGCCAGACGAAAGCGTGTAGTGGCGATCGACCAAGGGATGTGCCGCTGCATCGGGGCGAGCCCC
>JAUYJC010000063.1 GCA_030688735.1 Deltaproteobacteria bacterium | reverse complement strand
TACCCTCGCACGTGGCTTGCAGCGCCTTCATGATATTGTCACCGGTATCTTGCTTGTTCAAAATCTTCATTCTGCTCAACAACCCGCTAACTCATCGTCTCGCATTTTTCCCAGCAAGGGGGATTATGGGTAACGATAAGCTCGACGGGGGAGAGTTAGAGTGGGGGTGGCGCTAACGACCTTTGAGCACCTCTTCCAACACCGACTCGTCGACGAAGTCATTGGGATTGCGCTTCGACGCCCCCGGCGTTTTCGGCTCCAGCGTCGCGAGAAATTCCGTGAGGCCTTCTCGCTCGGTGCGCAGGGTATCGGAAATGCTCTTGACGAAGTAATCGTAGGTCTTGATCGCTTCAGCCTTCGAGCCGACATGGATGTATTTCTCGATCACCCGCAAGGTCGCGTCGCGGTTGGTTTTCATGACGCGTACCGATTCCAGGTATGCCCGCAGATAACGCCGGACCAGGTCTCGTCGTTCCTTCAAGTCGCGCTTGCGCACCACAATGGACAACTCCGGGTAACGCATGCCCATCGCGTTCAAGTCGCCGAGCCGGCTGAATCCTTGCGCTTCCGCGACAAACAACCCCGGAGGCGACATGATGGTTCCGGAGATCACGCCTCGTTCCAACGCCGTCAGTCGATTCCTTTCGCCGCCGAGCTGGAGAAAAGTCACGTCCCTATCCGGGTTGATGCCGTTCTTCTTGAAAGCGAAGCGCAGGCCGATATCGTTGTTGCCGCCGAAGCTCGCGATGCCGATCTTCTTCCCCTTGAGGTCCTGATACGAGCGGATCTCTTTCGCCGCAATGACCCCGGCAGACATGGAGTTCGACGCGGTCCCGACGATGGTGACCTCGGCGCCGCTGAGACTCGCCTGCACTGGCACGCCGCCGCTCGTATGGGCGAAGTCGAGCCCGCCGGAGAGCAACGCTTGCATGCTCTTCGACCCGCCTGAGATCAACACCGGATCGACTTCCAAGCCGAGTTTTTTGAATTCGCCGGTATCGAGAGCCACCCAAAATGGAATGTTGTAGCCCGCGATGCCCGGATAGCTCGCCGCAATCCTTTGCTGGGCGGTCGCCGGACGTATTCCTAGCATCGCGACAAGAAGAAAACCCAAGATGACGGACGTTTTTTTCATTGGACCTCGCGAATTCAACGCGTGAATGATCGGACGAGAATTACCATATCCACAGGAAAATGGAGTTGTCAAAAGCTTGACCACGTTTCCAGCTTCGCGTATCTTCGGTGCGACTGAGTATTTCATCCAGGAGGCTAATTTATCATGCGCATGATCGTCATCGGCACCGGACCCATCGGCGGCATCATCGGCGGCAGGCTCGCGCGGGCCGGCCATGACATGACCTTCGTCGATATCGACAAAGAGCATGTCGCCGCGATCCGTGAAAAAGGCTTGCAAGTCGACGTGCCCGACGGGCCGTTCAACGTAAAAATCAACGTCGTCTTTCCGGACGAAGTCGACGGCAAATTCAATATCGGCTTCATCGCCGTGCGCTCAAACTATACACCGGACGCGCTCAACATGGTCATGCCGCACCTCGCTGAAGACGGCCTCCTGGTTTCATTGCAGAACGGCATCAATCCTCCCCTGCTAGAAGAGAAAGTCGGCACCGACCGCACGGTCGGCGTCGCGATAAGAATGGGCTGCCAGAAGCTCGGGCCGGCCCATGTACAGACGGCCACCCGCGGTCACCTCTACGTCGGCCATCTTCATGGCAGGAGAACGCCGCAACTGGAAAAACTCAACGGGCTGCTCGACGCGGTCATTCCCAGCGAAATCACCGACAACATCCTCGGTGTACTCTGGAGCAAGCTCACCTACACCTGTCTGGGATATTACGGTTCATTGACCGACGCATCGTTGGTAACCAGTTGCGCCGATGAACCCAGCCGTCGCATGCTCACGGAATTCTTCGCCGAAGTGGTGGCGGTGGGCACCGCGGCGGGCGCACGCTTCATCCCGCTCGCGGAGTACAACCCGCCTGACTTTTACCCATCCCATCCGTTCGAAAAGCGTCTTGCCGCGCTGAATGAGTCAGCCAAATCCTGGAAGCTCGACGACCGCAAGGGGCCGCTGCGACAAATTCAAAAGGGCATCAAGACCGAGGTCGACTTCACCCTCGCCCACGTGGTCCGAGAGGGCGAACGGTTGAAAATACCCACGCCGCTATGCCGGAGTGTCTTAGAGATGATTCACGAGTTGGAATCCGGGAAAAGGCGGCTGGGAATGCAAAACTACGTCGAGTTGAGCGCCGCATGATCCAAGAGGCGCCTCGGGAATCCAGCGGCAACAAACAAAAAGCGGCTCGGGCGCTAAACCTGAGCCGCCGGGGGTCGCTTAAGAAGATGAAGCAGTTGGGAATAAGAATTCGTGATCCCAACGCGATTTGAGTAATTCGGTTAGGCTTGCCTGGAGCCAATAGGCTCAGGCTGCCTCACGCTGATCGACAAGGATAATGCTATCAAATCTTTCCTGCTATTATCTGAGCGAGTAAACCTTGGACAGCAACATCAAATTTTTTGTTCCTTTGTTGTTCACTTGAAATGCTATCCTGCCTGGCTCTTGCAGCCGCAGCGAAGACTGACTTCTTGACAGCGGCGTTTTGTTCCACGATAGCGAGCAGCTTCTTCTTACGCCTAGTGATGATCTTCTCTCGCTCCTTCTTCGATGTCTTTGATGGGATATTCTGACCTATTAACATGTTTAACTACCTCCCTTTGAACAGGTTTAAGTGTTCGATAAATAGCTCTATTAACGATCCGCGTCAAGCACTTTCTTTTTCACGCCGCTGGCGACAAGTTACGTTAATTCTGCTCGAATAACGACAGTCGCGCTGTATAACAAGCGAGCTAGTGTGAATCCTTGGCTAGCTCATTCTGCACGTCAAACGGTTACTATCTCGTTCATTAGCCGAATGAATATCGCCGCGCTTGCGATCTTTGATCGCTTTGACTTTACTGTCATTGACGATCTTGGAGAACTCGGAAGATGGAACTGCTAGAATCTTATTTACCACTGTTTCAACTACGTTACTCGCGTCGTCCGCAGGTATCGGTAACTCCATTAAATGCCCTGCTCCACGGAATTCAATCAGAACGCGTTGTCCAGTCAGGGCGTCATTGAAAATATCTTCGGCCTGACAACCGGCGATCACAGGGTCCGCTCCTCCTTTTAGGATAAGGGTCGGCACGCTGTGCTTATGCTCTGGCTTTGTCGGGTTCCACGGGCAGTATTTGTCACCTGGTACAACCCCTATCTTTCTGGCTGCCTCTCGTGCAACCTTGTTTGTATTAGCCTGTTCATTCGTCGCGAATCTTACGAGGTCTTTACCTTTAAAACAATTGTCTTGATCCAGCAAGCTCTGTTGCTTCAACACTCCGAAAACCGATCGGCTGACCCCATCATTAACACCAAAAACCTCGTTGGCCCTGATGGATCTTAGGGATTCTGCGGCTTGTTGCGGCTTTTTCGCCTCGTTAATTCTAATACAATATGCCTCTTTCCAAGCGGTGCGAAACCTGCCGAAAATCCCTGCCAAAAAAGGCGCATCCGTCCGGCACGCACTCTGAGGATCCAACGCTGGGTCGTCTTTATCGAAAGACAAATAATAGCCTATGAGAAGTGCAGCATCGACCTGCCGGTCCTTTGTTTTTTCGATAAACGCCAGATCTTCCACTGGGGCGCCAGAATTTTCTAAATCTCTTATCGCGCGGAAAAACGCTTCAGGGTAGCGATACTTCTCTTTGAACCCGTTGTCTTCTTGTAAAAGGTCTTGAGAATTTTGGATTACAAAACGAACGGAGCCATAAGACGCATTGAAAGCGGTAAACATGGTCATAAGATTGTTCTTTATCACAGTACGGCGCGAATCAGACAAGAAGCAGAAGTCGTCGTTAGATTTTCGAATGCCGAAAAAGTCAACAAGATTCATAGCCTTTGTTATTATACAATTCTTACTCCTGTAACGTTCGTAAATTGCATCTAAATTGGAGAGTATCATCGCTATTTGAGCGTTTTCAGTATCTTCTGGATCTCTTTGTCTAGACACGGGTGCGGTTAGGATCAGTCTAGTTACCTTGGCGGCACCGTATGTCGCTGCATATTTATGAGCTATGATCGTTCCGGCGCTATGCGCATAAATCGCGTCCCAGGCCTTATTGAGCTTAAGCTCTTTCATCCGAATTTCTTCTATATCTTTCACAACGAAATCGGCACGCAAGAACTTATCATACGCGTTGTCTGCTTCGATCTTGCTGAGACCGGCGCCGCGAATATCGAAGTAGAAAACATTGTGATTGTTTTCGAGAAAATTCAGGGGATGCCTTTTCGGCGTTCGGTTGACAATCTGACCGGGGCCGCCCGTGATAAATAGGATGTTTTTTCGGCCGGAATCATCGGAATTGAAATTTGCGCCCTTAAAATAATAAAGCTCAAACTTACACTTCGGTAGGCCGCAGTTCGGCTTTCCCGGCCAGATCGCAACTTCCTTCTTTGACCCTGTTGAGGTTTCAGCGACCCCTTCTGGCGTCATATCCTCCGGTTTCCAAGTGTGATTGCCAGAACCCTGAGCGCCATGCGTGACCCGGCTAGATAGCAAAAGCACCAGGCATAATTGTGAAAAAAAGAGCTTGGCCATACGACCCTCCTTAAAAGACCTATCAAGCAACCGCGTCAAATCAGAAACACTCCGGCGCATTTGTATCCCCTACACTGACGCATGTGGACGGATACCCGATACTTGGCAATACGGGTGTAAGGTGATGTCTTTCAAAATTTCATACAGTTTTTCTACCATGCTGGCGACCCCGTCATGATCAAAAGAATCCTCCTTATAGTTTACACTCCCCGTAAACTTGGTTGACGTTTCCCGAATATTAAAAATCAAATCAACCGCTGTCAGCTTTACTTCCGGACCATCGCCTAGTTGTCGAAAGTCCAATGAAGCAAGGGTGAGGCCAAGGATCTTTAAAGGCTCATTATTATAGCTCTGATAGTTGAACAGAACCTGAAACAAAGAGCTTCGATCTACGTTTCTTTCTTCCTCTAACACCCTTGCTAACCGCTCAAACGGCAGCTCCTGGTGAGCATGCGCTGCCAGCGTTACATGCCGTACGCGCCTTAGTAATTGTCTAGCGGTCATCTTGGCTGAAACACGCGTCCGTAGAATCACAGTGTTGAGGAAGTGGCCGATAGCCCCCTCGACTTCTTTGCGAGCGCGGTTGGCAACCAGGGTCCCAACCCAGATGTCTCGCTGCCCGGTCCGCAGATGAAGCAGTATGTTCAACGCGGCTACGAGAACCATAAAGGGAGTGCATTTCTCCCTCCGGGCCAGAGCATTGATACCTGCGAACAAAGTTTCGTCCACTTCGATCCGCTGATGGGTGGTTCGGAAGCTCAGTTTCTTTCTGCGTCCACCGTTTTTCTTAAACTCAAGCTTCGGAACCGGTCCGGCAAGCTGTTTTTTCCAATAGGCTAGTTGAGCGTTCAGGAGACCGTTGTCCAGTAAATACTTTTCCCAGCAAGCATAGTCGGGAAATTGAATTGGAGGATCAGGCAGAGGCGATGGCTGCCGCTCGGAAAAGGCTCCGTATAATTCGGCTAGCTCGCGGCGAAATAACTGCGTTGACCAGTGGTCACCGATAATATGATGCATCGTGATCAGCAGAAGAGAATCCGTATCGGTGAGCCGCAACAATGTGGTTCTCAACAAGGGGCCTGCCGAAAGATCAAAGGGGCGCTCTCTTTCTTCTAGAATCAAACCTGCCGCCTCCAGGTCGGCCCGTGCTTGGCTGCGCAAATCTATGATTGGCAGTTGGAAATCAGTTCCTTCTTTAATGACTTGAACGGGGCGTCCATTCAGTTCGGTAAACACGGTCCGCAAGGCTTCATGTCGTCTGAAAATTTCTTTCAACGTCATCTCCAGTGCTTCGACGTTGACATTCCCGCTCAAGCGATACGCATAAGGCATGTTAAAAAAATGACTCCTCGGAACCATCTGATCCAGAGCCCACAGTTGCTCCTGATTCATTGAAAGAGGCAAGACTCCGTCGCGTGGAGCCGGCAGGATGGGGGGCAGATCCGGTCCGTGGCCTGATCGAATCGTCGTTTCGATCTTTGTCGCCATGCCTGCGACTGTGGGCGCTTCGAAGAGGACTCGCAGGGCGACTTTTTTGTCAAAGATATCGCGTACTCTCGAAACGATCTGAATCGCCAAGAGCGAATGTCCGCCGAGCTCGAAAAAGTTATCATGGGCACCGATCTTTTCTAGTTTGAGAACCTCACTCCATGCCTGTGTTACCAACTCCTCGGTTTCAGTTCGCGGCTCGACGAAAGTCCGGGTGAGCTGCGGCCTGCTGCCATCAGGCGGTGGAAGAGCGTTTCGGTCGATCTTGCCGTTGGTTGTTAATGGCAAAGTCTGGAGCATCACAAACGACGAAGGCAACATGTAATCGGGCAACTTTTCCTTCAAAAAATTTCGCAAGTCGGTGATCGGAGGAGCTTCCAATGTTGGGACAACGTAGGCTACCAATCGGCGATCCGATATCAGATTTCTGGAATCACAATGCTCATCCCTTACATCGTCCCGGGCCACCACTACACTCTCACGTATCCCGGGATGTTGATTGAGCGTGGCTTCGATTCCGTCTAACTCGATCCGAAAACCTCGGATCTTGACCTGATTATCGGCTCGTCCCAAGAAGTCGATGTTCCCATCGGGGAGGTAGCGTGCGACGTCGCCGGTCCTGTACAGCCTGGCATTCGGCACGCTTATGAAGGGGTGGGGAACAAACCTTTCGGCGGTCAGATCCGGGAGGTTTAGATATCCGCGAGCTAGTCCGCTGCCACCAATACACAACTCACCAGGAATACCGATGGGTACCGGGTTTAGGCGGCGATCAAGTATGTAAACCTGCGTGTTGGCAATCGGGCGGCCAATCGGGACCGATGTTTGACCAGGTTTCGATCTGCACGGCCAGTAAGTTGCGTCTATGCAGGCTTCCGTGGGTCCGTAGAGATTGTATAGCTCAGCGTCTAACCGACCATAGAACTGCTGTTGTAGTTCGACAGCCAAAATGTCTCCGCCACAGAAAACCCGCTTTAGACTTCGACAATCGCTAAATTCTTTTTCGGCCAGTAATATTCGCAGCAAGCTAGGTACCAGTTTCAAAGTCGTAATCTTCTTTTCCGCAATCAATTGAATAAGGTAGCGACTATCTTGATGCCCACCGGGCCGCGCCACGACTAAACGTGCACCTGAAAGCAAAGGCGCAAACAGCTCCCAGACTGAGGCGTCAAAGCCAAGCGGCGTTTTTTGCATGACATTGTCGGTTGGCGTCAACGGAATAGCTCTTTGCGTCCATGCGATGTGATTGCAGAGCGCACGATGGGAAATCGGGACACCCTTGGGTCTGCCCGTTGATCCAGACGTGTAAATGACATAGGCGAGATTTTCAGCGGTTATCTCAAGGGGGGGACACGATTCCGACTCATGATCGATGACCTCCCAGTCCGCATCCATGCAGACGATCTTGGCGCAGTGGTTTGGCAGACTCTTCATTAGACTTCTCTGGGTCAGTAAAACCGACGCTTGGGTGTCCTCAAGCATGAAGGCAACGCGTTCTTTAGGATCGGCCGGATCCAGTGGCACATACGCCCCACCGGCTTTGAGAATTCCCAAAAGTCCGATCACCATCTGCAATGACCGTTCAATGCAAATGCCAACCAGCTTCTCCGGCCCAACTCCAAGAGACCGTAAATAATGCGCCAGTTCATTCGCCTGAGTGTTGAGTTCCCGATAGGTCAGTTGTTTGCCTTCGAATTCCAACGCAACAGCTTCCGGTGTTCGTTCTACCTGGGCCTCAAACAGTTCATGAATGCAGGCGTCTCTGGGAAAGTCCAGCTCCGTGTTGTTCCATTCGATCAGCAACTGATGGCGTTCGGCTTCAGTGAGAAGAGGCAAGGTTGATATGGGCCGGTCGGGGTGGGCGACAATCCCTTCCAATAACACTTGAAAATGGCCGGCCATCCGCTCAATCGTTGGACCATCGAACAAATCCGTGCTGTATTCAATGAATCCATTGAGTTTTTGGTCGCGTTCGGCGAGACCTAAGGTCAGATCAAATTTCGAGGCGCCGGCGTCTCCATCGATGCGCTCTATGCTGAGCCCGGGCACCGCTGATATATGTCTGGGAGTGTTTTGCAGAACAAACATCACCTGGAACAGCGCATGGCGGCTCAAGTCGCGGTCGGGTTGTAGCTCCTGAACCAATTTCTCGAAGGGCAAATCTTGGTGGGCATAGGCTCCCAGACAAACAGCCCGGACCCTCAAAAGAAGCTCTTTGAAGGTCGGATTCCCGGAAAGGTCGGTGCGTAGAACGAGCGTATTGACGAAAAATCCAATCAGCCCTTCAACTTCTGTGCGATTTCGATTGGCGATCGGCGAACCGACAACCACGTCTTCTTGCCCAGAATATCGATAGAGCAAAGTTTGCAATGCAGCTAGCAACGTCATAAATGGCGTTACCCCTTCACGTTTGCTCAGTTCATTGACGGCCGCGGTCAGAGATTCAGAAAGACATATCGCTTGCCGTGCGCCGCTAAAGCTCTGTTGCTTCGGCCTGAAACGGTCTGTAGGAAGATTGAGCATGGAAATGCCGTCAAGCTGCTTCTTCCAGTAGGAAACTTGAGACTCCAAAACCTCGGCCCGGAGCCACTCTCGCTGCCAGACCGCATAGTCCGCATACTGGATAGGAAGATCTTGCAAAGGGGAAGGGTTGCCGTTTGCATAGGCCTCATAGAGCGTCCAGATTTCTCGCGTGAGAATCCCCATCGACCAGGCGTCGGATACGATATGGTGGGTTGTCAGAATTAAGATGTGATCGTCGTGGCCCAGGCAAAGCAGCGCTGGCCTCAGTAATGGCCCCCAGGACAGATCGAAGGGGCGTCTAGTTTCGTCTCTAATCAGCCGTGCGACCTCTCCGTCGCGCTTGGCTTCAGACGAGTGACGGAGATCAATCACCGGTATGGTAAGGTTTTGAATGGGTGTGATGGTTTGAACCGGTTGGCCACTGACAACTGAAAACTTGGCTCTCAAGATTTCATGTCGGCGCGCGACTTCGTTCAGGCTCCGCTCCAGTGCCGTGATTTTCAGAGTTCCAGCGAGCCGGCTCGCCCTACAGATGTTGTACGCGGCAGTCCCCGGCTCCAACTCCTCTAAAAACCAGAGCCGTTCCTGGGCAAAAGATAAAGGTGAAGGTCCACTTGGCAATCGACGAGAAATTGGCGGTGGTGCGAAACGGGCAGCCGCATTCGCGTCGCGAAGAAAAACGAGGATTTCCGCCTTTTGGTCCGCTATCTGCGAGCGAAGAGCAGTAGTGAGCGTTCCCTTGGGAGCGTTAACGCGCAGTCGTTCGCCTTCGGCGAAGAGCCGAATGTCCAGGTTATGGAGATCAGCGATAAAGTCGGCGATGTTTATATCTCGATCTCCTCTCGTTCCTGATCCGGCGTGGCTTGCGCAACATGGGTGGTTCCTCGCAATACTTCAATTTGCCGCGCCAGACCCTGGACAGTCGGTGTTTCCAGGAAAGCGCGCAATTCTAAGGCAACCTGTAAGGTTTCCCTGACCCGCGCAGCTACCTGTGCGGCAAGCAGCGAGTGACCGCCAACATGGAAGAAATTGTCATGAAGACCGATCCGGTCCAAGCCGAGGACCTGTGCAAAAATATTGCTCAGGGCCTGTTCGATGTCGGTGCGTGGCAGAGCGGCAGCATCATCTGAAGGCGAAAGAAACTCTTCTGGCGGAGGAAGCCCCTTGTAGTCGACCTTACCGCTGGGGGTTAACGGCAGACCATCCAGCAGGATGATATAAGAAGGCACCATGTAACCAGGAAGTCTCGCGCTCAAGAAGCAACGTATTTCGTCTTTGGAGCACGGTCGATCCTTTTCGGCTGCGATATATGCCGTTAAACGCAGATCTGTTATCGAGCCTGGAGCAGACTCCTCCGAGACGAATTCCTTCGCAACCACTACGCTGCTTTTTACCGCCGGGTGCTGGCTCAACGCGGATTCGACTTCCGCCAACTCAACGCGAAAGCCGCGAATATTCACGCGCCGGTCCTCTCGCCCCGCCCATTCGACATTGCCATCAGGCAGGTATCTTCCAAGTTCACCCGTTCGGTACAGCCGATCACCTGCGTTGTTTGTGAATGGATTACTGAGAAATTTTTCCTGCGTCAGTTGGTCGTCGCCGATGTAACCCTCCGCCAGATGTGGACTTCGCACGTAAAGCTCCCCGAGCTCGCCGATCCCTGCGAGTTGGCGGCCTGCGGTCAGCAATAGTAATTGAACGTCCTTGACGCCGCGTCCTAATGGAATAGCTTGTTTTGCTCCGTCGTCGCTCATGGATAGTTCTTCCGGGACCTTAAAATACCCTACCGCACGCTGGGTTTCCGTAGCGCCGTAGAAGTTCATGACCTTGGCATGGCGCGCAAGCGTACGAGTCATCCCCACGTCGTGTTTTGTTAACGCGTCACCGGCAAAAAACACGCGCCGCACGGATGGCAGAATGCTTCCCGGGACCATCTGCAAGAGCTGCCCCAGGGCGGGAGTGAGATGAAGGACAGCGATCTGGTTCTGCTGCAGCCATTCGACAAGTCTTACCGGAGATTTTATATCCTCCGGGGCAGGAATATAGAGCGGTGCTCCTAAAAATAGCGCAGTAAAAACATCTCGATGTAACAGACTATAGGAAAGACCGGAAAGCAGGCTGAAGCGATCGGTTTCTCTCAGGTCGAATACTTCTTTTTGCCAGGGTAGAAAATGGGTCATCGGCCCATGCTTGCAGAGAACACCTTTCGGTTGACCCGTCGAACCTGACGTAAAAGAGATATAGGCGGGGTCATGAGCTTGGATTGCGATACCGGGATCGGTTTCGGGGTACTGAAGCAAGGGATTAGAGGTTGGATTTTTTTGGACCGGGAGATTAACTCGACAGCACAAGGAAAAGTTTTCCAGATATTTCTGTAGATCACCGTGCAAATCGCCGGCCGCCTCTATCTGCACCCAGCCCCGAGGCCGTGCGATGCAAAGATAGGAAATCAAACGGGAAGCAGGATAGGCGGGATCCAAAATGACAAAAGCGGCTCCCGCCTTGAGAATCCCAAGCAATGCAAGAACAAGAGCGGAGCTGCGATGCGCGTAGATCGCAATTACGTCTTTTGGCTTGACTCCATTGGCCACCAAATAATTGGCCAGTTGGTTGCTGCGTTCGTCGAGTTCTTTGTAAGTCCAACTCGCGTCGGCATCGATCACCGCCGACCGGTCCGGCACTCTCTCAGCGTGAATAGCGAATAGGGTGTGGATCGCTCCTTCCCATCTGTTATCGAGCCCTTCAGTGGGATCGGGGAGTACAGCTTGCGCGGACGGGGTCACGAGCGAGTATTGATCGATTGGTCGTTCCGGCTGCTCGACGATCTGCGACAGCAGATAACTAAACTGTTGCAGCAACCCGGCGACGCGAGCCTCGTTGAAAAGTTCGGCATTATAGACAATGGCAAGCTCGACTCTCCCGTCTATTTCCGGCGCGTAAACGGTGAGATCGAACTTCGCGCTCGGCGCGGCATAGGAGAGCTTAACGATCTCACAGCCAGGCAGTGTGAGAACACGTTCGGAGATATCCGCCAAATTGAACAGAACCTGAAACAAGGGGTTGCGGCTGAAATCGCGCTGGGGATTCAATTCCTCCACGGCTTTTTCGAAAGGTAGGTCCTGGTGCGTGTAAGCGTCCAGGCACACTTCGCGCACCCGCTTTAATAAATCGATGAAACTTGGATTGCCGGAAAGATCCGTGCGCAACGCCAAGGCATTGATGAAGAATCCGATCACCCCATCAAGCTCCGGACGATTACGCCCTGCGATGGTCGAGCCGACGACGATGTCGTCTTGCCCGGAATGACGTGCCAGCAAGATATTGAAGGCCGCGAGCAAGGTCATGAACCGCGTGACACCTGCCCGGCGGCTCAGGTCCTTGAGATCCTCTGTGAGCTGCACGGAAAGCATTCTAGATAGTCGCGCGCCACGGAACGTCTGCGCCAATGGCCGCGCGTAATCCGTGGGCAGATTGAGCGGCGATACATCACTCAGTTGACCTTTCCAATAGGCAAGCTGGGACTCCCAAGCCGCGCCCTGGAACCATTGATGCTGCCAGACGGCATAATCAACGTACTGAACCTGAAGCGGCGGCAACGAAACGTCTACGTCTTCCAATGACGCTTTGTACAGCGCCGCAAGCTCCTGGCAAAAAATGACCAGCGAGGAGCCGTCGGAGACGATGTGATGAAAGTTCAGGATGAGCACGTGCTCTTGCTCACCGAGCCGTAACAACTTGGCCCGCATGAGCGGAGCATTTTGAATATCGTAAGGCTGGCGCCCATCGTCAATGGATAGCCGCTGAACTTCCACAGATGCCTGGTCTTCCGGCAAATGTGACAAATCTACGACCGGCAGCGTGAATGTCACCGAAGGAATGATTTGTTGAACCGGATTGCCGTCGGTCTCACCGATGCTCGTTCTCAGGCTTTCGTGCCGCTTGATGATCGCATTCAGCGCTCGTTCCAACGCCTCGATGTCCAGCTCGCCTTTAATATTGAAAACCGCCGGGATGTTGTACGCGGTAAAATCAGGGGTGAGCTTGTGCAAGAACCACAACCGTCGCTGCGAGAAAGAAAGCGGCAGCGGACCGTCCCGCGGCACAGGCACGATCCGGGGAATGGAGACGCCGCTTTGATTGCGGCGCAGGCACTCGACATGCTCTGCCAACGCGGTCACCGTCGGCAATTCGAATAGTTTGCGCAGCGGCAGATCGATGTTGAAGTTATTCCGCAAGCGCGCAACCACTCGCGTCGCCAGCAGTGAGTGGCCGCCAAGGTCAAAGAAGTTGTCATAGACGCCGATCTTGTCAAGCTTTAGCACCTCGCGCCATACTTGTGTTACCAGTTCCTCGATTTCGGTTCGGGGTTCAATGAACCCTTGGTCAAGTTGCGGCCGCTGGCCGTCGGGGGCAGGCAACGCGTTACGGTCAACTTTTCCGGTTGGCGTGAGTGTCAATGCATCCAGTTCGACGAAAAAAGACGGCACCATGTACTCTGGAAGCTTTTCTCTGAGGTATCTCCGCAGGTCGCCCGGCGATGGCTTCTCGGCGTTACACACGTAGAAAGCAACCAAGCGCCGGTCCGAGTCAGAAACTCCTTCCCCCTCGACGGGGGAAGGTCGGGTTAGGGGTGCCTCTTCTCGTATGCTGTTCGTCGAGGGTGTCACCCCCACCTTAGTCCTCCCCCGTCGAGGGGGAGGAAATGAAGAGGCGATTACCACGGACTCTTTTACCGACGGGTGTTGATTGAGTACAGATTCGATCTCGCCTAACTCAATCCGATGCCCTCGGATCTTAACCTGGTTATCGATTCGCGCCAAAAACTCGATGTTGCCATCCACTAGATAGCGTGCGACATCTCCTGTTTTGTAAAGACGCGATCCGGGCTTGTCGCTGAAAGGATTGGCGACAAATTTCTCCGCCATGAGTTCCGGCCGGTTCAAGTACCCTCGTGCCAAACCATCGCCACCGATGTATAGCTCCCCATGGACTCCGATAGGAACAGGCTGCAAGTGAGAATCCAGTATGTAGATCTTCGTGTTCGCTATCGGTCGACCGATGGGAACGGATCTCTCTCCGCGTTCCACAGCGCATATCGCGGACCAAATTGTCGTCTCCGTTGGACCGTAAAGATTCCAGAGCCTACCGTGCTCACGCAATCCTTCTGCGAGATCACGCGACAGAGCTTCACCCCCACAGAGAATCTTGAACTTCTCCGCTCCCGGCCATCCTGCGTCGAGCAACAGTCGCCACGTGGAAGGTGTCGCTTGCATCGCCGTCACCGAGTCTTCCTTTAGGCGCTTGAGCAGTCGCTCTCCGTCCACGGCTTCCTCTCGCGTCGCCACGGCAACCTGCCCGCCAACCATCAATGGCAGATAGAGTTCAAGCCCTGCTATGTCAAAGGAGATCGTCGTAACCGCCAAGAAGACCTCCTGGCTGGTAAAACCAACGCGTTGACTGATCGAGTGCAAGCAGTTGACTACGGAGCGGTGCGAGACCTGAACGCCCTTTGGCTTTCCCGTCGATCCAGATGTGTAGATTACGTAGGCGAGATCGTCGGAACTTACCCCTCTCCCAGGCGTCTCTCGGCTCTGCGTCTCGATGAGATGCCAGTCACGGTCGAGGCAAACGATTTCGAGTCGAGGATTGAGGATTGAGGATAGTGAATCGCGGCTGGGAGATCGATGATTGCCATCCTCGATCCTCCATCTTCCATCCTCGACCAATTTCTCCTGCGTGAGCAGCACCGAAACCTCGGCATCCTCCAACATGAACGCCAATCGCTCTCTCGGATAGCTCGGGTCCAACGGCACATACGCCCCGCCTGCCTTGAGAATTCCCAACAGCCCAATAACCATTTCCAGAGATCGCTCCAGGCAAATTCCAACTAAACGTCCCGGCCCAACGCCCAGTCTTTGTAAGTGACGCGCCACTTGATTGGCTTTCGTGTTTAATTCCCGGTAAGTCAATCGTTGCCCTTCAAAGGTTACAGCTATAGCGTTAGGAGTTCGTTTCGCCTGCTCTTGGAACATCTCATGTATGCACTTGTCTTTGGGATAGTCCGCTTCCGTATTGTTCCACTCAAAGAGCAATTGACGCCTCTCGGCTTCGGTTAAGATTGGCAAGTCGGAGATGCGCTGATCCGGATTTTCAACAATACCTTCCAGTAGAGTTTGGAAATGACCGACCATCCGCTCGATGGTCGGATGATCGAATAAATCCGTGCTGTACTCGAAGAATCCAACCAGTTTCTTGTCTTGCTCCGCCAACGAAAGCGTTAAATCAAATTTAGAGGTGCCAGTATTTACCTCCACAGGTTTCGATACGATACCTTGAACCCCCATCGGAGACTTCTCGGCAATTTGGAGCACGAACATCGATTGAAACATCGGATTGCGACCTAAATCCCGCGGTGGCCGTAACTCTTCGATCAGTTTGTCAAAGGGTAAGTCCTGGTGCGCATAAGCACCTAGACAAGCCTCTCGCACCTTGAAAAGCAGTTCTCTGAAACGCGGCTCGCCCGAGAAGTTCGTGCGCAGAACCAACGTGTTGACGAAAAATCCAACGAGTCCGGCGGTCTCCGTCCAGTTACGGTTGGCAATCGGAAACCCAACGACTAAATCATTCTGTTCGACATACCGGTAGAGCAGGCTCTGAAACGCGGTCATCAACGTGATAAAGAGCGTTGCTCCCTCTCGACGAGTCAGGTTCTTCATTGCTTCGGCTAGCGATTCCGCCAAGACAACAGATTGTCTTGACCCGCGAAAACTTTGTCGCACTGGCCTGAGACGATCCGCCGGAAGGTTTAGTACAGGCCAACTTTCGCCTAACTGCTCTTTCCAATAAGTAATCTGCGAATCCAGAACCGAGTCCCGCAACCATTGCCTTTGCCAGATTGCGAAATCCACGTATTGCAAAGAAAGAGTGGGGAGGGACGGCAGAATCTTTTTGGAGAAGGCTTTGTAGAGTGTCCAAAACTCCCGATAGAGTACCTGCATGGACCAACCGTCACAAACTATCTGGTGTACGGTGAATACAAATAGATGCTTGGCATCCGCCAAACGCACCAACTTGGCCCTCAGCATAGGCCCTTGGGACAAATCAAACGGCTGTCGAGCCTCCGCATTGGCCAATCGTAAACTCTCCCCTCTACGCTCTACTTCGGGCAACCCCCGCACATCGACTACCGGCACCGACAACTTGAAAGCAGAAGCGATAACCTGCCTTGGTTGTCCGTTCATTGCAGGAAAGGAAGTCCGCAAAACTTCGTGGCGTTCTACGACAGCGTTCAGACTTTCACCCATCGCCACGACATCCAATTGCCCCTGCAGAAGGTGTGCGCGGCAGATGTTGTAAACTGCGTTGCCAGGTTCCCATTGGTCTAAAAACCACAATCTTTGCTGGGCGAACGAGAGAGGGAGGCTCTCACCTCTTGAAGCCGGTTCGAGCCGCAAATCTTTAACGGGAGCTGCGTCTCCAAGGGCAGCGGAAATAGCGCGGCTCAAACTGGCAATTCTCGGCGATTCGAAGAACTGCTTCAGCGACAGAGGCACCCGAAATTGCTTCTCCACCTGCGCAACCACCTGCATGGCGGTCAGGGAACTTCCACCAAGGTCAAAATGATTGTCCTGCACACCGATCTCATCGATGCCGAGAATCTCACTCCACATGGCCGTCAAAGCTTGTTCCATGGGATTGGTCGGAGAAACAAAAGGAACATCTAGCGCTGGACGAGATGTGCTTGGCTCTGGAAGCGCATTGTAATCGACCTTACCGTTCGGCGTAATTGGAAATGACTCCAAAAACACAAACGCCGACGGAATCATATACTCCGGTATTTTTTCGCTAAGAAAACTCCGTAGCTCACTCACGGTAGGAGTAGGTGACCGGCTACCGGTCATATAAGCGACCAGGTACTTGTCTGCTTTTATGTTGTCTCGGCAGAGAACGAGAACTTGATCCACCACAGGATGTCGTAGCAGCGCGAGTTCGATTTCGTTTGTTTCGACTCGATAACCGCGAATCTTTATCTGAGCATCCCGACGTCCAAGGTGCTCGAGGCATCCGTCCGCAGACAACCGTCCCCATTCCCCGGTACGAAAGATGCGGCTATCGGAGCCGGCCCGCTCGGCACGAAACCCAGCGTTAGTAAGTTCCAGACTTCGCCAGTAGCCAGGGGAAAGAAACTGACTTCGAACTGCTATTTCTCCGATCTGACCCGGGCCGAGATCATTACCATATTCGTCCAACATGAGAATTTCCATGTCCGGCACGGGGTATCCGATGGGTACGATCCCCGTGATTTGAGTTTCCTTGTTGGCGATATATTGGCGAATCGTCTTGGTCTCTGAACTGGACAGCGCGTTGACGAAAATAGCATGTTTTGAGAAGTGCCGTTTGTACGATTCCAGATCCTTCCAAGTGACTTGTTCGCTTCCCAGCCTTATGATGCGCAGATCCGGAAATTCCTCCCCATCGCTCAGGTTTTTCACGAAATAACGAAACACCGTCGCCGCCGAATGGTACACAGTGATCCTCTCTCGATGTAACCACTCGGCTATGCCGCCGAGGCCGTCCAATTTCAGATTCCAGGGATGAAGCGTCGCGCCGTTCAGCAATGCACAGTAGAAGTCTTGCATGCCCTGCCCAGTGCTGTAGGAGCCAAAAAGAGTAAAGCGATCATCGCTGGTAAGACTAAGACTATTGGTGTGATGCATGACGTTGTGAAGTTCATTGCGGTGGGTATGCACCACCCCCTTTGGCCGGCCAGTGGTACCGGAGGTGTACAAAATACAACTCATGTCTTCTGACGATATCGGGATCCCCAGATTCTCCGTCTCTAAAAACCTATCGATCTGATCAATGTTGACGACGCGGGAGCGATCGAACGCTTTGTGCGCGAGGGCCAAACGCTGATTGTTGGTGACAACGAGTTGAGCACCCGAGTCGACCAACATGTATTCAAGTCTTGAAAGAGGAAGCGCTGGGTCGAGCGGAACGAAACATTTTGCCGCTTTCAACGCGGCAAAGATTGCGACAATCGCCGGCAGGTCGTGATCCAGTAGAAGCGCGATCGGTTGATCATTCGAAGAGTGTTGCCGAACGGCCCGGGCGATCTGATTGGCCGATTTATTGAATTCCGAATAAGTGATGTGCTGAAATCTCGTCTTGACCGCGATATGATCGGGATAAAGTGCTGCCTGTCGTTCGAAGCGTTCGGGGACGGACGTTTCGACGTCGTCTCGCGCAAATTCGACAAAGCGGCCTTCGGCTTGCATAACACTCCCTAACACCCGCCTTCTTTCCATAGGAATTATTCATTGAGTTTGGCCATAGCACCTTTAGCCTTCGATAGCCAATATGGCATCGACATCACCTTGTAAAGATCTACAGCTACGCCTAGCTCGGAGCGGGCCTTCGCAAGGTTCTTCACCTGAGCATGGAGATTGCCAATGCCCAAGTGACAGCGTGCTTGCAAAGGACGCATTCTTAGTTCTTGAGCCAATGCCAAAGCCATACGGTAGTCTGCTTCAACCTGCTCCACGTTCAAAGCACCGCGCCGAGCTGAAAGGTCTGCGAGGATTGCCAGCAACCATGCTTGACTTCCTCGATCCTTGCTTTCGGCCGCCAGTTCCAGACCGCGCCTGGCTAGTGCCTCCGCTTCATCGGCTCGACCCGCAAGCAGATGGGTACCACTCAACCAGGCTACGCGCATAGCCTGACCACCCAGTCTTCTCATGGACGCGGTGTGCTCCACGGAGCTTTCCAGAAGCCGGTGGGCTTCGTCCAAGCGTCCGACAAAGGCATAGGCAGCACCTAAGCACGAAGCTACGAGCGGGCGCTGGACGATAATCTCTGCAGCATCACACACCGCCAATCCACGTTCCAGCAAGGTGATCGCTTGGTCAAAGTCTCCCTTAACGAGGAAAAGTATCCCGGCCCCATAGTACGCATAGGCAATACTATAAGGGTGATCACTCTCCTCGGCAGCGCGCATTGCGTCATCTGCATAAGGGGCAGCTTCATTAAACCTCCCTAATTGAGCGAGCGCACGGACCAGCCACACCCTGCAAATCACATAGACGCTTCCGGTTGTGCCAAATAACTCAAATTTCCGATTGCCGATCAGTGGGAGCGCTAGTCCAAGCACCTCAACGGCGTCCTCGTATTGACCCAAATTGTGGTGCGCTACGCCAAGAAAATAGTGGGCGACAATATGAAGATCGATATTCTCCGGTGCCCGTGTCTGGTCGAGGGCCTCTTTGGCGGACAGGATCGCCCGTTCCGAGTTCCCGGCAAGATTCCAATGGGCAGTCATCAAATTAAATATTGTCCCCAATCGCGCTTGATCATTGAGTGCGACGGCCGCCTCCTTCGCTTCTTCCAAATACTTGATCCCTTGTTGAAAGTCACCGAGAACGAATAGAGCATTGCGTATGTTGACGCGAAGATCGACTGCATCTCTGAGCGTATTCAGCCCTATCGGGAGACGCAGTAAAGCCTTTAATGCTTGTTCGTACCAAAGCACCGCGTTGCGAAATGACGATCGCGATACCGCCTTCGCGCCAGCTTCCTTAAGGTAAAAAACGGCTTTGTCCCAAAGCTCGCCGTGCAAAGCGTGGTGGGCAAGCTTTTCGATATGGTCATAAGAAGTCTCCGCTTCCATTCCCTCCAGCACGTTCACTATTCGTCTGTGAAGAGTGGTCCTGCGGTCGTGAAGCACCGCCCCATAGACAACTTCGTTGGTGAGCGCATGCTTGAAAGTGTACTCCACCTCCGGAAAGAGATTGCTCTCGTAGAGGAATTCCGCTGCTTGAAGGTGGGTGAGATACCGGTAGAGCTCAGCCTCCGGCAGCCCCGCCAGAGCGCGCAGAACCGGCAATGGGACTTTCACGCCGATGGCCGCGGCATTCTGCAAAAGTTGTTTTTCCTCTATCGGCAGGCGGTCGATGCGATCGGCGAGAACGGTCTGAACCGTGCTCGGGATGCGAATGTTTTCGATTTTCAGCCCTGGCCTGTACGCCCCTTTTTCTCCGAGCAAAACTCCGGTTTCGGCGAGGGAGCGCACGCTTTCCTCCATAAAGAAAGGATTCCCTTCCGTGCGTTTGATTAACAGTTCCTTTAGCGGCGCCAGGTCTTGGTTGTCTCCCAACAGAACTTCCAGCATATCATCCGCTCCCGTGGGTGGGAGGGGATCGACTCGCAACAGAGTGTAATAGGTTTTATCGGCCCAGGTGTGACTGTATCCGGGCCGGTAGTCTACCAGGAGCAAGATTCGAGTTAAGGGCAGGCTTTCTACCAGGCTGTCGAGAAATGCTTGGGTTTCAGTGTCGATCCAGTGCAGGTCTTCCATGAGAAGAATCACCGGCTGTTTCAAGCTCTCGCGGATGAGAACTCGTTTCAGAGCTTCAAAGGTGGCGCGCCGTCGTTGCTGTGGTTCGAAGCCCTGGAATTTCTTAATCGCTTCGAAAACCGGTTGATCTTCTCCGCTGCCATCCTTGCTTGCCGAATCGTCTTTCTTATATTCTGGCAGGGCATCTAAAAGCGCGAGAAGCGGTGGTATCGCCTCTACGAGTCTTCGGTCCAATTTCAAAAGATGCCCTTCTACTTTTGCGCGGATCGCATCGCCATTCTCACCTTGTTGAACTAGGAAGTAGCGCCGCATCAGCTCAATCAGCGGGTAATAAGGAGTGGCTTTCCCGTAAGATACGGAGATTCCTTCTAAAACGACCCAATCCGCTGGCAGGTAAGTATGGGTAAATTCATACACCAAGCGCGACTTTCCCATTCCCGCCTCGCCTACGAGAGCGAGTGTCTGGCCATGTCCAGCGCGCGCTTGCTGCAGCACTCGGTTGAAGATTTCGACTTCGTTACGCCGTCCTACGAATCCCGTAAGGCCGCGCGCGACGGCGGCATACAGACGCTTGCGGACGGAAGTGACACCGACCAAGGCGTAAGCTTCAATTGGATTAGAAAAACCTTTGACCGCAACGCTTCCCAGGGATTCGACCCGCACGAAACCTTCGACTTCCCTGAGGGTAGCGCCGGTCATTCTAATAGAACCAGGCGGCGCGATTTCTTCCATCCGCGCTGCCAGGTAGGTACTCTGACCAATGGCGGAATAATCGATATTCATGTCACTGCTGATCGAGCGCACTACGACCTCACCAGAGTTAAGTCCCACCGCGATCTTCAGTTCGTGGGAGCCGAAGATTTTCTCGGAGTAGCGCCGTATTTCTTCTTGCATGCTGAGCGCCGCATAACAGGCGCGTAGGGCGTGGTCCTCATGCGCAACCGGCGCGCCGAAAAGAGCCATGATGCCGTCGCCCAAAACTTGATTCACGGTTCCTTCAAAGCGATGAACCGCCTTCATCATGACTTGCAAAGCCGGGTCCACGATCTTGCGCACCTCCTCGGGATCTGATCCCTCGACCAAGCTCGTGGAGCCCTTAATGTCGGCAAAGAGGACGGTCACTTGCTTTCGCTCGCCCTCCATCGCGCTACGCGAAGCCAGGATCTTCTCGGCAAGATGCGCTGGAAGCTGGACCCCGATATTATGGGATGCCCAGGCTTGCGCCTGATCAAGGCGTTGGCCACACTTTTTGCAGAACTTCGCTTCTCGACGATTGACTTCAGCGCAGTTGGAGCAGGTGATCTCGACTGACGCGCCGCACCCGTCACAGAAGGCTGCGTCGGCAGAAATTTCGGAGTTGCACCGCGAGCAAAGCATACCGCTTTCCTATTGCAGTCGGGTCACTTATTTGACGGCGCTATGGCAAGCCAGTTGGGCGTGGGACTCGACTGTAGAAGGTTCAGCCGACATATAGTACCGGGGCTTACGGAAAGCAAGTAAGGCATCGTCACAGGAATACTGGCACGGCGGCGGACGCGCGCTTCATCCCGCTCGCGGAATACGACCTCCGGGACTTTCACCCGTCCCATCCGTTGGAAAATCGTCTTGCGGCGCTGAATGAGTCGGCCAAATCCTGGAAGATCGATGACCGCAAAGGGCCGCTACGCCGAGATCCAGGCCGCGGGCGCACCGTAGCGCCGGATCGATTTTTCGCCTTTTGAGTTTCAGCTTCGGCCGCAAAACATCGAACTCAGTTTCCGCCTTGCCGGTCTTTCGACACGCCTTTTTCCGAATTATTCCCCGCACGAGATAAACCGCGAATGTGGACGATGATTTCCTGAATCTGTTTCTCCTTCAGCACCCCGCCCCAAGCGGGCATATGCGAAGATTTTCCACTGGCAGCTCCGCCTTTAGTGATAATCATAAAAAGATGGTTGTCGGTAAGTTGGTCCATTTTCTTCGCGTCCGTATGATCGGCTGGTTTCACCGGCAAGGATTTTCCCGCCGGGCCATCGCCTTTGCCGCCACTGCCATGACAACCAGTGCAATAGGATTGGTAGAGCCTCTTGCCTCCACCCTCTTCTTGGGTGAAAGCGGAAACCGACTGGAACAAGAACGCCGCTGTCAGCGTAAGGCGCACAAACGTTTTCATGCTCAAGGTTGTTTACCGCCGGTGCATCTTCTCCACCGAGAATTCCCGGCCGGCGCCGTGGCACACCACGCAGCTTTCCCTGCCGACGCCGGCGATTTGCGCTTCCATGTGAGCCTTGGCCGGCTCTTTGGTATGGCAGCCGACGCAGGCGCTCACGATCGGCGTCATCGGCTTTGTCGTGCCGTCGAGTTGAGGCATCTGAGTGGCGATTACGCCGTCCGGCAGCGGCAGTTCGTTGGCGCCCTTCTCGTGGCACTTGGCGCAGTTGCGCCGGTCGCCGGGAAATCTAATTTCTCCGAAGCTCACCGGCACGGGCTTCACCGCCGGACCACCGTAAATAATATTAGACTCGCCGAGGTTTCTGCCGGTGTGGATGCGATGAATGAGCCGTTTGAAGTGGACGTTCTCGGCGGGCATCGGCCCCTTGGCGGTTTTGCGCTTGTCCGCGTCGGTGTGATTGGCGTTATGACACATGACGCAGAACTCGGTGTTGTTTCTCTGCTCGCCGTGGGGCTGGAGCTTCACATGGCAGACGTTGCAGTTCTCGGTCTTGACCGCTTTTCGCCTCGGCGCCGCCTCGCGATCGGTAATCGAAAAATACTTGACGACGTTCATACCGGCGTTTCTCTGGCCCTTTTCGACGATCGTTCCATTGGGCCGCTTCACGGCAAATACCCTGTAGCCCTGGATGGCGACCGCCCCCGAGCCGGTGGCTTCGGCGGGAATCGTGTAGCGGAATTTATATTCATGCACGCCGTTTCCCTGGGGCGCGGCCTTTCTCACGTCCTCGATGATTTCGGTTTGGTAGTCCACCGTGGGCCACGCCAACACCAGACTCAAGTTGTTCATCTGCGCAGCGTTGACCGGCTCGCCCTTCTTGTCTTTCAAGCTGAACGTCACCACGGGATTGCTGCCGGGTTTGCCGCCTTCGATCTTCAGAATGTCGAAGACCATCCCGGGCAGTTGGATCGAATCGCCGGGAAAAGTGTGCGCCCCGACTACCGATGGCCCGAATTCAGGTCCCTCCGGCCGATGGCAATTGACGCAAGCATCTTCGGCCGACGGGCCGGGACCATGTTTTTTCCCTGATCTTAGATCGACGTCGTCGTGGCAGGAGACGCAGCCGACGCTCGAAGGCAGGGTTTTCCAGCTGGCGACTTTGGGGTTGGCGTGACAGGACGTGCAATTTCGGTAGTCCTTGTAAATCGTCTCGGAGGTGACGGACTGAGGTGATACGATGGTGGAGAAGTCCGCGACGCGCTGATTCAAACCCACCGTAAAATAGGGCTTGCCCGCCTCCACGCTGGGAAGATGTTTGCCACGATGGAGCTTGTGGAGGAAATACTTGAGGTCGAGGTTCTCGCCCGTCTCCGGATCGGTCAATTGGGCAGTGTGACAAAGCGCGCAATAACCGATTTCCCGCGCCGTGCCGCGGTGCGCGCGCATGGGATCGTGACAGCTATTGCATGAGGCGGTCTCCGCCAAATTGCGTCTGACCTGGACCTTCCCTCCCGCTGGAACGAACTCGGAAAGCGGATTGGCCGCGTAGCGACGCGTTCCGCGCGTCATCTCGCCGCCGACGACATGGGTTACGCTCTTTGCAAAGTTCGAAGGCAAGGCGGTCTTGAAGGTATAGGTAAACAAACCCGGCCGCTGCTTGGCCAAGACTCCGCCCTGGTCGAAGCCCGGTTGCAAAATTTCCGCGAGCGCAGGTTTTCTGGTTTCGCCTTTGTAGACATAATCTTTTCCGGCGACTTTGGAGAGCAGGTAATTTTGATAGTCGCTTTCACCGTTCTTCCCCACCTTGAGAGCGGCGATCGTAAACTTGACGCTGTCAGCGTCGAGATCGGCAAGATCCAGCGGTCATTGTTTACCGTGCTCGACCGATAGAACCGAGATTTTGTAAGAAATAGGCTGGACAAATCCTGTAGCCTGGGGTACTATAGGGTCGATGAATCCGGGCAAGCAATCCAGGGACAATCCTACCGTCGAAGAACTTATCAAAGAGAATCAATCCCAGCGAGAGCAGTTGAAGAAGGCGCAGGCCGAGATCGAACGACTGCGCAAAGCCCTTGAAGAAGCGCTACGTTCACTCAAGCGGCAAGCGGCGCCGTTTTCGAAAGGTCAACCCAAGTCCAATCCGAAGCGGCCCGGCCGCAAGGGCGGCACCGATTATGGACAGCGGGCGTTTCGTGCGATTCCCGATCGTGTGGATGAACGGATTGCGGTTGCGCTGCCGAAGAGGTGTCCCGACTGCGGCGGGCGGGTTATTCACGACAGTACACGGCCACAGTTTCAAGAAGACATCGTGCGGCAGACAATAGTGCGGCGCTTCGATGTGGAGATCGGCCACTGCATGGGCTGCCGCGGACATGTCCAGGGGCGCCACCCCTTGCAAACTTCCGACGCCTTGGGAGCGGCACACGTGCAAGTGGGGCCGCTGGCGTTGACGCTGGCCGCGCATTTGACCAAACAGATGGGGATCTCTCACGAGCGTACGGCTCAAGTTTTGGAATGGGGTTATGGTTTGGAAGTGAGCCGTAGCGCGCTGTGCCGAGCGATAACGCGCTTGGGGACAAAGGCGGAGCTGACGTATCAAGAACTTCAGACCGCCGTGCGTCACAGTCTGGTCAACCGGCTCGATGAGACCAGCTGGAGAGTAGCCGCCCATCTGCAATGGCTCTGGGTTTGTGTGAGCGACCAAGTCACCCTGTATGCCATTCTGCCCGGACGTGGGTTTGCTCAAGCCGCCTCGATCCTGGGTGAGGATTACGCGGGATGGCTCAACCATGATGGCTGGCAGCCCTACTATCGGTTCCCCCATGCCTTTCACCAGACTTGTCTGAGCCATCTGATTCGACGCTGTAAAGACATGATCGAAATCGCAACGGCTGCGGCGGCCCGGTTTCCGCAGGCGGTGATGCAGTCCTTACTGGATGGACTGGCGCTGCGTGATCGCTATGCGCGCCAGGAGATCTCGTTGCATGGTTTGTCTGTGGCCACGGGTCGGCTCGTTGCCAACATGGAGCGGTTGTTGGCGAAAACGTTTCGCGATCCCGCCAATCGGCGGCTGG
>JAUYJC010000057.1 GCA_030688735.1 Deltaproteobacteria bacterium | reverse complement strand
CCGTAGGAGTGGGGCAGCTTGTCGGAGAGTTCATTGATCCAGGGATTGGCGTGACCGAAAGCGCCATAGGCATAGGGAAGCTTGTAGTTGACGCCGACGGCGTCGATCTCGCCACGGCGCATCCGTTCGAACGAAGCGCAGGGGCGCCACCGCGGGATCGGCTCGTAGTCGGAAAGATCCCAACTCATGCCCATCTCGTCGAGAACCTTTTTTAGCTCCTCGCCGCGGGCGATAAAATTTTCCAGATAGAGCGCGATACGGGCTTTGATGAATCGGCCTGGATAGCGCTCATCGACCGTGCGCGGCCAGACCAGCACGCCGTTCTCCTTAAACCAGTCCCAGCCATAATCCTCGCCGAAGCGGCTCTTGGCGATGCGGTCGCTCACCTCATCCATCGTGTAGCGTTTACCGGGTTCCAAGGTATAGGGGGGCGTCAGGCCCTTGAGATGATTGAAGGCGTCGTTGACCTGATCCAAGATCCCCGCCCGCTGGTAGATTTCGGTCATGACCTCGCCGATGTCGCGGATGCCTGCGGGAGGCTCCACCGCCCTTTGCTGGATCTGGCACAGGCCCACAGCTTCTCCCGCCACCGCCGGAAAGGGATAAACCGAGCTGTCGTCGAAGGTTCCCTCTTCTAGATAGCTGCACATGGGCAGGACGATGTCGTCCAGTTCATGGGTTTCGTTGATCTCCACGGCAAAACCGACGACAAAATCGATGCTCTTGTACCAGTCGATCACCGCTTGGACATCGCCCCAGCCCGCCATTACCTGGTTGCCGGGACTGTGAATCACCATTTCGATCTTGTGATCCATGCCCCATTTTTTCGGATCTTTGTGCACCTCCGGCACCAGCGTCCGGGTATGGGCGGCCACCGGAAACAGCTCGAACAAATCCCAACGCTCCGGCCGGGTCGGCGTCCGTCCGGGGAAAGCAGTGAAATGGCCGCCACCCCGGTGGGTCGAGCCGCTGCTCATCAAAATGCCGTCCTCGCCGGCTTCGGGCCATTTTTTGAATGGGAAGTTGCTCGCCGAGTCGGTGCTGTGAATGCTGCCCACCACGTTGACCGCGCCGAGGACCACGTTGACCATCGCCAGCGCCCAGGTATGGTGCCACGCGTGTTTATGCCCCTGCGGCCCGCGGTCCCAGTCGAGACAGACCGGTCGGTAAGGAACTTCGATGCCGTCGATCTTCACCGTCGCGCCGATGGAGGCCGCCTCGCCGAACTCTTTTGCGATTCGCTTGAGGGTCTTGGCGGGAATGGAGGTGATCTCCTCGACCCGCTCGGCGCTATATTCGGCGGCGCGCGCTTTGATTAGTTCGAATGCCGGCCGCACTTTTTGTCCCTGGACTTCGGTCTCGCCTTCGAGCATCGGGTCTTTGACACTCGGGTCGTCGAAAAGTTTTGTTTGGCCGTCGCTCTGATCGAAGACGAATGGCTTTCCGGTCGCCGGATCGCGCACGAACTTTCCCGAGGCGACGGTCAGATAAGTTGCGTTGGTGAAGTGCTTGAGATAGTCCGCGTCGAAGATCCTGACCTCGTTCAAGAGCACATTGAGCATGCCGAGGCCGAAGGCCGCGTCCGTGCCGGGACGAATCGGCAGCCATTCATCGGCCTTGCTCGCGGCGTTGTTGCCGATGGGATCGACGACCACGAGTTTCATGCCCCGCTCCCGCGCTTTCGCGCAGTCGGGAACCTGGTGATTGAATCCCTCCCGCGTCGCCACGCCCATCTGCGTGCCGCAGTCGATCAAGTATTTGCAGTGCGCCAGATCGGGTTCCTGGTGAAAACCGCCGGCGACGAGAAACTGAATCGAGTGAACGGTTTTACCGCAGTTGGGAGAAACTCCGGTCTGAACATAAGGCGTGCCGACGGCCGGGCGCAACACGCCCAACCAGGTGGTAAATTCCTGGGAGGCTCCCCAGGTTTGCAAATATAGCTTGCGCGGATCTTCGGCGCAGATTTTTTTCATTTTCGCGGCGACGGCATCGATCGCCTCGTCCCAGGAGATCTCCCGCCACTTGGGATCGACGCCCATCCCCTTTTCCGGATTGGTCCGCTTGAGAGGCTTCATCACCCGGTTCGGGTTGTAGTGGTTCATGATCCCCGACTTGCCCTTGGCGCAGATGCGGCCGCGATTTACCGGTGAGTCCGGATTGCCGATAACGTTCACGACCCGTCCGTCTTTTACGTTGACCAGAACTCCGCAGCCCACAAGGCACATGCGACAGGTGGTCGGCACCCAGTCGCTGGCGGGCGTTTCATGCCTCTTGCCGCCGGGGCGGTGCACCGTCTGCGGCCGCGTTTCTCTTCCGCGTTGACTCGTAATCATGCTTTGCCTCTTCTTCTTTACGGTGATTGTTCTCTAGAGTTGTTGAAAAACTCTGGTTGTAGGCTGCTCAAAAAAATCTCAGAGGCGAGGCGCAAAGTTCGCTAAGGGCTAAGGGCATGGCGCAAAGCGTTCTCCTTTACTCTTTGCTCTTTGCCCCTTGCACTTTGCAAGCGGCTACGTTGTAAAGAGGCGATGGAGCGCAACCTTCGACCATGCTCAGGGCAATCGGCATATGAGTCTTTTTCAGCAGTCTCTACCCACCCTCGTACATCGGTAGTAGCATCAACTCTACTTTTCCTCCGGTGAGGACCGTCTTGCTTCCATCGAGCCGCCCAATCTGGACGCCGTTCACGAATACGGCGACATGGGGCTGAAACGCTCCGTCCCGCGTCAATGCGCGTTGGGCGAAGGTTTCACCGCACAGAGAAAAAAGTTTTGCCGCGAGTTCGCCGATCGCGCTGCCGGCCGGCAGCTCAAGTTTGAGTTCTCTCCGTCCGGCCCAGCGCTGCAGCTCGCCCATGAAAACCACCTTGACGTTCAAGACCGGCCCTTCAACTCGAGCCCCGGCCTTGGCCGGCGGCTCTCGCTCAGGATTCCGCCCGACGGGCGTGGGTTCGACAGGCTCACCACAGGTAGTGGAAGGTGTCACAGGCTTGCCCGTCGGGCTCCACGGTGGAGCGGCCGCGGACGGATCAGACGGGATATCCATAGATGCCGACGCGGAGAAAGCTGTCGCGGAGAAGAAAGCCGCCGACTTGGATCGCGCCGCATCCGGTCGCCAGCCACAGTGCGCTTGCCGGATTGTTAGCCAACTCCTGTCCGGTCGCCAAGCCTATCATGGCAAAAGGAAGCACCAGCCCAACGCCGACGACACCGATCCAGAAACTCCAGCGGTGCGCGCCGGAGACGAGCCGGCGCACCGACTCGCGCGCCGCAGCGGTGGCCGTGGCCATGCCCCAGAGGTAGATCAAAAGCAAGAATCCGTTCAACGCCAGCAGAAGTAAAAGGGAGGGCCAGAGAATGGAACCGACGGCGCCTAATTTTTCCCCGCCATGAGTGGCAAGCAC
>JAUYJC010000055.1 GCA_030688735.1 Deltaproteobacteria bacterium | reverse complement strand
GCGCAAAGCATGCCCTGAGCGCAGTCGAAGGGACGCAAAGACGCGAAGTGACGTGCCGTCGGCTCGTCATCCCGAGCGAATGCGAGGGATCTAAGAAAGATTTCTCCCTTCGGTCGAAATGACACGGAGTGTCACTTTGCGACTTGGCGCCTTGGCGGGATAAATTTTCCTGGAGCCGTTCTGTTCAACATTTCCAAGGTAAGTATCTATCACTCCGAGAGATGGCAAGCCGAGAAGCGGCGCCACGCGTGAGGCAGGCAGATGCGGTTGGACAAAGAAACCTTCAAAGACCTGCTGATCACAGCCGGTCTTCCCATCATCGCGGTCATAGCCGCTTTTTGGATCGCCGCTCGTTACGTCAAACCGGCGCCGCCGGATACGATCGTCATGACCACCGGCGCCGCCGGCGGCGCGTATCATCTTTTTGCGCAGCGCTACCGCGACATTCTCGCGCGCGAGAGAATCACTATTCAGCTTAAGCCGTCCGCTGGATCGATTGAGAACTTGCAGCGACTTCAAGACGGCAAATCCCAAGTCGATGTCGGGCTCGTACAGGCCGGCGTGGTTTCCGGCGAGTCCCCCGCGGGACTGCGCTCGCTCGGCGCCATGTATTACGAGCCTCTCTGGGTTTTTTATCGCGGCAAAGACGAGATCGACAAGCTCAGTCAATTGTCGGGCAAGCGCGTGGCGATCGGCCCCGAAGGCAGCGGAACGCGAGCGCTCGCTTTACAGCTGCTCAAAGCGAGCGGCGCCGACAATCCGCCGACGAAACTTTTGCCTCTCGGCGGCAACGACGCCGTCGTAGCGCTCATCGACGGCACTGTGGAGGCCGCATTGCTAGTTGCCTCGCCCGATGCGCCGACGGTGCGGGTGCTGGCGAAAGCGAAAAACATCAAACTGGCAAGCCTCGTCCAAGCCGAAGCTTTCACCCGCCGCTTTCCGTTTCTCACCGCGATTCGGCTGCCGCGCGGCGCCATCGATCTCGCCGCCGACCTGCCATCGCGCGACGTGGCGTTGTTGACCACCACGGCCAACTTGATCGTCAAAGAAGATTTTCACCCCGCGTTGGGATTCTTGCTCTTGCAGGCCGCCACTGAAGTCCACGGGCGCGCCGGTGTGCTGCAAAAGACCGGCGAATTCCCTTCTGCTCTGGAGTCCGAATTTCCACTCGCCGACGAAGCCAAGCGATTCTACAAGAGCGGCACGCCGCTGTTGCAGCGCTACCTGCCCTTTTGGATAGCGAACTTTATCGAGCGCGTGGCAGTGTTGTTGTTACCGTTCGTCGCGGTGCTACTGCCGCTGTTCAAAATCTTGCCGGCGCTTATCCAATGGCGCAACAAATCGCGCCTGTTCCGGTGGTACCGAGAATTAAAACACCTCGAATCACAGGTCGCGGCGAACCCCGACCCGGCGCGGCTTGACGGCTACCTAAACCGTCTCGATGAGATCGAAAACGGGGTCGCCACGACCCGCGTCGGAACCAATTACTCCGACTACCTCTACAACCTGCGCCTCCACGTCGATCTCGTGCGCAATCGACTGCATAACCCGGAACACCGGAAACATAACGCGTGATGCTGCCGAACTCCAAAGAAAAAGCCTCAGCCGATTCATGCGGCTGAGGCTCTTTTACCACACGACCTAAACAGTCACTCACTCACCGCATCTGGCACACCACGTCCACCAGCGCCGGTTTGCCTTCCTTCACCACCTTCACCGCTTCGCGCAGCGTCTTGATCAAATCCTTCGGCTCGGTGATCGGGCCGGCGCCCCAACAGCCGTAGGTGCGCGCCATGGCGCCGAAGTCGACGTTGGGGTCCTCGATGCGGATGCCGATGGTCTTGTTTTCCACCGGGCGGTTGCGCGCGATGGCGACGCGCTCCTGATGCTCTTCGTCGTTGAAGTAGGAGCGGTTGCTGCAGACGATGATCAAGAGCGGAATCTGGTGATGCACCGCAGTCCATAGACCGCTGACCGTAAAGAGAAGGTCGCCGTCGGGCTGGATATCGACACAGAATTTTCCCGAACCCTTATGCGCGAGCGCGGCGCCAAGTGACGCCGGCAGGCCGTAGCCCAATCCTCCGCCTTTGTACTTGCCGAGAATCTGATTGAACTTGGTCGCCGGCAAACAGAGGTTTTCTTTTCCTTGAGAGCTGCCGTTGGTCAACACCCAGTCCTCGCCCTTCAGCGCCTCGGCGATCTCGGCGTACATCCGGGTCATCGAGACCGGCTTTTCATCCCATTTGGTTTTGGTCTCTTTTTCCAGCGCGGCTTTTTTGTCTTCGTAAATCTTGCCCCAATCCGCGCGCCGTGAGTCGATGGCGCCCTTCAAGTCGCCGAGTTTCTTCTCGGCTTTGAGGCGCCGCACCAGCTCCGGCAGAAACACCGCCGTGTCCGCCATGATCATCAGATCGGCTTCGCGCAGCTTGTTGAAGTCTGTCGCCCAGGCGCGCACCAGCAGATCGTCGAGAGCGACGTTGACGATCTTGGCGTTCGGTGAGAGCAACGGAGTGGGTCTGCGATTGCCTTTTTCCTGCGCCCGCTTCGTCGTCGCGCCTTCGAGATCGGGAACGTCCAGCGCCAGAATGAGGTCCGCCTGCGGAATGACCTTCTCGTGCTGCCCGGTGAGATTGAGCGCATTATGCGCCGGGAAGTTAAATCTGCCGAACTGATCGAGCACGGGAGCGGCGAGCAGTTCGGCCAGCTCGCCCAGCGCGTTGAAACCGGCTTCCTTCCGCCCGACCCAATCGGCCAGGATCACCGGCTTTTTGGCTTCGAGGAGCCAGCGAACGGTCTTTTCGAATCCCTCTTCCGGCGCTTGCAGCGGCAGCGGCGCCGGATAGCGCGCCAGGGAAGGAAACGTGACGTCGCCGTCGAGTTGCTTTTCCTGCACGTCGCCGTCGTAGCAAATGTAAACCGGCCCCATCGGATCGGTGGTCGCGAGCCGGTAGGCGCGAATGAAGGAATCCGGCACCGCCTCGACGCTGCCGGGCTGGTCGTCCCATTTACAGAAATCGCGGACTAGATTGCCTTGAACGTTCGCCGTGTGCACCCAGTCGATCCAGGGGCGCCGGTTGGCGCTGTCCATCGGCCCTGTGCCGCCGAGCACGATCACCGGCAGCCGGTCCGCCCAGGCGTTGTAAATCGCCATCGAGGCGTGCTGCAGGCCGACGACGTTATGCACTGCCGCGGCCATCGGTCGGCCTTTCGCTCGCGCGTAACCATGCGCCAGCGCGACGGCGATCTCTTCGTGGTTGCAGAGAATGATTTCCGGCGCGTGGTTGCCGCCATAGTTGACCAGGGAATCGTGCAAGCCACGGAACGTCGCTCCGGGATTGATCGCGATGTATTCGAACTCGAAGGCCTTCAAGAGATCGACGACGACGTCCGATCCCCATTCAGCTCGGGGTTTTTCGGTTTTTTGTGCTTTGGCCATGAATTAATTCCTTTCTGCGTTATTATTTCATCGAACTTAGATTACTCGACGAGGCGAAACAAGTCACACGCCGTTTGTTTCGGGTCCAGCAGGTTGCTGAAAAACTCTGTCGGAGTCCTTCGACGGTGCTCAGAGCCCGTCCTGAGCTTGACGAAGGAACGACCGGAGGGCTTTAGATATCGTCTAGGCTTTTCCGTTCTGCTGAGCCTGTCGAAGCATGAGGCTCTCGAAGCATTCCGAACCTTTTTCAACAACTTGGTAGAGTCTCGAGTCTTGGGTTAACCGAGACCCGAGACCCAAAACCCGCGACCCGAGACAGATTATATCGTCGGCACCGCCATCCCTCGCTTTACCGCGGGCCGCGCCGCATTCGCATCGAACCAGCGCTTCACGTTGGGAAACTCCTCCAGCTTGACCTGATGAACCTCGTGGCGCCAAACCCAAGGATAGGTGGCGATATCCGCGATGGAATATTCGCCGGCGAGATATTCCCGCTGGCCCAATTCCTTGTCGAGTACGTTGTAGAGCCGCAGAGCTTCTTTGCGAAAGCGCTCGATGGCGTAGGGAACCTTCTCTTGCAAACGAAAGAAATAATTCGCCTGGCCGAACATCGGGCCGACTCCGCCCATCTGAAACATCAGCCATTGGATTACTTCGTAGCGCTTACGCATGTCCTGCGGCCAAAACTTGCCGCTTTTCTCCGCCAAGTACATGAGTATCGCGCCGGACTCGAATAACGTGAACGGCTTGCCACCCGGTCCGTCCGTGTCGACGATGGCCGGAATCTTGTTATTCGGATTGATCGCCAAATACTCCGGCTTCATCTGATCGTTTTGTTTGAGATTGACAGCGTGAACTTCATAGGGAACTCCGATCTCTTCCAGCATGATCGACACTTTTTTCCCGTTGGGCGTGTCCCAGGTGCAAAGTTGAATCATGCTTCAATGCTCTTTTGCGCTTTCACGATCCGGCTGCCGGCAAGAACGATAAACACGGAAATCACCAAACATGCAAGAGAAGCCCAAAAGGAAACGGCGTAGCTATGTGTGATGTCGAAGAGAAATCCGCCAAGCCATGCGCCGGTGGCCCCGCCGAGGCCGATACTGAAGGTAAAGTAGCCGAAGATCGCGCCAAAGTGTTTGCCGTGAAAAATATCCGCCGAGATCGCCGACAGCACCAGGGCGCGCGAGCCCTGCCCGAGGCCGTAGCAAACCGCATAGAGGTAGAGCAGCCAGGGCATCGAGGCGTCGTGCATGCCGAGTAGCGCCAAGATCCCCACGGACGAGATGATCTGCACCCAGGTGAAAACCACTTCCCGCTTCATCACGTCGGCCAGATAGCCGAACATAATCCGCCCGCCGATGCTGATGACACCCATCAAACCAAAGATCGATGCGGCGAAGACCTTGGCATAACCGACATCGATGGCGTGGGCAATTTGATGGGTCACGATGATCTGGTTGCCCATGCTTGCCAATGTCCGTGCGATAAAAAGCAGCCAAAACGCACGATTGGCGAGCGCGCGCTTAACGGTCCAGTCGGTCTCTAGCTGTTTTTCAGCCTGCACATTTGGCGTTGGGGCTTCCTTACGAGCAGCTGAGGTAGAGGCCGGCAAAAAGAGCGGCACAGGAGGTATCACGAGCATGGCGGTAATAACCGCCAGTCCGACGTAGGCTGCGGACCAACCCCAGTTGCTGATCATCAACTGAGTCGCCGGCACCAAGAGCACGATGCCCACCCCGCCGCCGGCCCAGGCGATGCCGAGCGCAGTCCCGCGTCGCTGCGGAAACTCGCGCGTGATGATCGCCACATGGGGCACCATGCCGATCAACGCGATGCCGGCGGCGCTGACGATGCCGATCCAAAAATAAAATTGCCAGATCGAAGAGATCGTTGAGGCCAAGCTTAGCCCGACGGCGAGGACCAATCCGCCGCCGATCAAAGTCTTGCGCCCGCCGATGCGGTCGATCAGACCGCCGACGAAGGGCAAACACGCCCCTTCAAAGATGATGGCCAGTGAGATCGCTCCCGCGGTAACCGCCCGCGACCAGCCGAACGTGTCGAGCATCGCCACGAAAAAGACCCCGAAGGTGCCGTGTAGCCCGCGGCCCACGCCGATGTGAAGAAAAGCGAGGGCGACGAGACCGTATCGTCTGAGTGTGGTTGTCGGCAACATCAGTGCTGGCGCCATGCGAAAGGTTGAAAGTCAGCAATAGCCCGTGTGGGGCTGAAAGTCCATTTGCGGAGGGCGACGGTGCCGAAAACCCCGTGAGCCAAGACTCGAAACGCGACGAAAATGCTGCGGTCCATAGGGGCACGGCATGTCGTGTCCTCTATTCTCGGCCCAGGGTCTCGTCAAAGTCGCGTTGAGCAGATTAAAAATCCCTCTAAATCTCCCTTTACAAAGGGAGACTTTCAAGTCCCCCCCCTTTTTGGAAAAGGGGGGAAGGGGGGATTTTTGGACAAATGGGACTTGTGAAATCAATTCACTAAGGTGCAACCGACTTTGACGTCGCCGTGATTCTCGGCCAGTCACGTCTTGACACCGGATGGCGTCGTGTACCATGATCGGTCAAAACTGGAATAGCACGACCCGCGACCGCATGTCATCTCGAACCCTTCGATAAGGCATCTCAGGGCGGGCTCCGTGAGAGATCCTTGACTAAGATGAAACACGACCAACGCAAGCGGAGGACTTGATGCGCGGATTTTTTAAACTCATCATCACTGTGTTGATGATCGCGTGCAGCCTGACCCTATTCGCTGCGTTTCCGGCTTTGTTGCAAGCCGGAGAATCCGACGCAAACTTGGCTGGCGCGCAAAAAGAAGGCGAGCTGATCACCTGGGCCGTTGGCGAAATTCCCTTCCAGACCATGGTGGTCGACAGGTTCAAGAAAAAATACCCGTTCATGAAAAAGGTCGACGCCGTGCGGATACCGTCTGAGAAACTGCGTACCCGCCTGACCACGGAGGCGCAAACCGGCAAGGGGAGCAACGTCGACGTTGTCGGCCTCAGCGGCTTCGAGCTTCTTTATCTCGCCGAGAAAGGCTTCTTCGCGCCTTACCGTTCTCCGGAGACAAGCGCCATCGCCGACGGGTTTAAAGATGCGGGCGGCCTTTGGGCTTCCTACTACGTCAACACCCTGGTGACCGCCTACAATACCCGCCAGGTCGCAGCCAAGGACGTGCCGCAACGCTGGGACGATCTGCTCGATCCTAAATGGAAAGGCAACATCGCGTTCTTTGAAGAGGAATATGAATGGTTCGCCAACTTCCTCAAAGTCGTCGGACGGGAAAAGGGGCTGGACTTCATGCGCCGCTTCGCCCGCCAGGATTTGCAATATCGCGGCGGACACACGCAGATGGTCCAGTTGCTCGCCGCCGGCGAATTTCCTATCATGGCCGTGGCCTTCGCGCCACGCGTGAGCGTAGTGCGGGCGAGCGGCGCGCCCATCGACTGGGCGGCGCTCAATCCGGTCTTCTCGAATCCCGTGGGCATGGGCGTCTACAAGGCGGCGCCCCATCCGAACGCCGCAAAGCTCTACGTCGATTTCATGCTTTCGAAAGAAATACAACAGGAAATCTGGGTCAACGCCGCATGGAAAGGCTCGGCGCGAAAGGACGTGACGCCCAAAGATCCGCGCTGGCAGGGGATCAAGGTCTTACCCCTCGATCTGACCCTCGCGCACAGTTACCAGGAAGTCGCGAAGGATTTTCAGCAGATATTCAAACCCCGCTAGTGTCCTGTGTCAGAAATTCGTAAAAGAAGTCGGTGGCCTCTTCTCCGTCATGCCCGCGAAAGCGGGCATCCAGAGGCATTCGATTTTCCTGGATTCCGGGTCATGCTAGCTATCGCCAGCTTGCCCGGAACGACGATTGAATTATGTGACGAACTTCTGAGACACCACACTAGGATTGGCGAAAGTTCCGACGTGCAAGACACAAGGGTAGCCGGATGATCAAGATCGGTCTCAAACCGGCGATGGCTACGTCGCTGGCGGACGGCGATAATCCCGTCGAACAGCTAGACACGATCATTGATTTCGCCAAAGCCGCCCGCGATGAAGGTTTTCACTCCATCTGGGCGGGGCAACACTACTTTGGCGGCAATCGAGTGCGCTGGGAGGTCGTGCCGCTGCTGGCGCGCTTGATTCCTGAAATCAAAGACATGGCGGTTGGCACCTGCATCATGCTTTTGCCTCTGCACCATCCGGTGCTGGTCGCCGAGCAGGTCGCCATCCTCGATATTCTTGCCGCTGGAAAATTCATCTTCGGCGTCGGCCTGGGCTACCGGGAGAGGGAATTTGACGGCTTCGGCGTGCCGAAGCACGAGCGCGCCTCCCGCTTCGAGGAAGCGCTCTCGATCATCAGGTTGCTCTGGACGCAGGAGGGCGTGCCGTTTGTCGGCAAACACTTCCAATTCAAGAGTCTAAGGACACCTACCCGCCCATTGCAAAAACCGGCGCCGCCGATCTGGATCGCCGCCCACGGCGACAAGGCCGTCCGACGCGCCGCGCGGCTTGGCGACAGTCTAATGATGAACCCCCACGCGTCGATCGCGACCCTGGAGCGGCAACTGGAAATTTATCGCGATGCCTTGAAGCAGGAGGCAAAACCCTTTCCCGAAGAACTCTCGATCCGAAAAGACATCTACATCGCCGAGACCCGTGAGCAAGCCTGGACGGAAGCGGAACGCGAAGTCCCCAAGCTGGTTCAGGGTCTCAGCGCCGAGAATCAGTACGCGGAGCTGCCGGCCTCAGACCGGGTCGGCGCGGAACAAGATTTGAAGACGTTTATCCGCTCGCGCTACATCGTCGGCGATCCGGGTGATTGTCTCGAACAGATCAAACGGCATCAGGAACGCTTGCGGACCAACCATTTCATCTTCCGCATCGCCTGTCCGGGCGGGAATCGCGCCGCGATGATGCAAAAGATCAAACTGATCGGACGGGAAGTGATCGGACGGGTTGAGAGTTAACCTGGATTAATCATGGTCTTCGACGGAGCGACGACATCCTGGAGTCCGAGGGGTAAAGCCTGGAGGGAGAAGGCACCCGGACGTACAGTTGCATCGACTTGCAAGGGGCCGGGGCACGCAGTCGCATGTTTTCACTGCTGTTTGCTTCCGGTTAACGGTTCGCATCTACTTCAAGGCACAGCCCCATTGCCTTCTCCCGGAAGGGTTTACCCCTCGGACTCTGCCACAATGAGTAACGCGGGCTAGTACCGGACCCACCGGATATCAAGATTAATTCGCAAGAGCAATAATTTGGAGGAATGGCCGATGGCAAACCTGAAGGAAATTGAAACCGATATCTTGATCGTCGGCGCGGGCAACGCCGCGCTGGTGGCGGCCGAAGCGGCTCACGACGCCGGCGTCAAAGCTACCGTACTGGAGCGCGCCCCCAGGGAGCGGCGCGGCGGCAACTCGACTTTTTCCGGCGGACTTTTCCGTTTCGCCTACAAGGATTTCGAATCGGTAAAAAAAATCTTGCGGGACACTCCGGGCATCGACTTCAAGGACGTCGAAGTCGAGCCTTACCCCACCGACATGTTTTACAGCGATCTGATGCGCGTCACCGAGGGTCTCGCCGATCCCTCCCTCTGCGAGCTGTTGGTGAACAAATCCCAGGAAGTCGTCGCCTGGATGGCCCGCCATGGCATCGATTGGGAACTGCACATGAACCACGTCGCCAAGGTCAAGGGAAAATACATCTGGCGTTCCGGCACGATTCCGGTTGCCGCCCGCGGCGGCGGCCACGGCCTGCAAGAGATGCATTTCAAGCATGTGGAGAGCCGCGCCATCGAAATTATCTATTCCGCGCGCGCGCTGGAATTGACCCAGGACTCAAGCGGCGCCGCCGACGGCGCCATCGTATTGACGCCGGCCGGCAAACAAAGAATCCGCAGTAAAGCGGTGATCCTCGCCTGCGGCGGCTTTGAGTCGAATCCGGAGATGCGCGCGCGCTACCTCGGACAGAACTGGGACCTCGTCAAAGTCCGCGGCACCCGCTACAACACCGGCGACGGCATCAAGATGGCGACCGACATCGGCGCCGAACCCTTCGGCCATTGGAGCGGCTGCCACGCTTCCGTGATCGACGCTGAAGCGCCCGCCGTGGAGGCCGGGGACGAAACCACACGCTATTCCTATCCCTATTGCATTATGGTCAACGTGAACGGCGAGCGCTTCGTCGACGAAGGCGAGGACTTTCAAGTCTACACTTACGCCAAAACCGGCAGTAGAATCCTGGCGCAGCCGGGCCATATCGCCTACCAAATTTTCGACCGGAAAACTACGCCGCTTTTGCGCAGCCCTTACATGCGCTCCAGACCTGTGACGGCCAATACCATCGACGAGATCGCTTCCGGCCTGGGCATCGACCCGGCGCGTCTGCGACGGACAATCGACGAGTTCAACAAGGCGGTGTCGCCGGTGGCGTTCGATTCCTCGAAACGCGACGGCAAATGCACGACGGGACTCAACCCGGAAAAATCCAACTGGGCTTCGCCCCTCGACTCACCGCCGTACCAGGCTTACCCAGTCGCATGCGGTATCACCTTTACCTATGGCGGAGTGAAAATCGATCCCCAAAGCGCCGTCTTGACGGCCGACGATACGGCGATCCCCGGCCTGTGGGCCGCGGGCGAGCTTACTGGCGGCTTCTTCTATCACAACTATCCGAGCGGCTCCGGCCTCATGCGCGGCTCGATCACCGGGTACGTCGCCGCCACCGAGGCGGTGAAATATATCAAGGGACGTTAAATGACCGTTTCGAGTCTTGGGTTTCGAGTTTCGCGTTGACTGAATTCCTCGATAGGAAGTGCGCCATGGTGACGACCAGGTTCCATGCCTGATCGCCCGGATCACTTCTTTGGCTCAAATTCGAATTCGACCGTCGCCGACTGTCCGGCGGCGACCTCCACTTGCTGCGTTTGTTTGCCCAATGTCTCATGCCACACTTCGAGGGTGTATTTTCCCGGCGGCACAGCGGCGAGTTTAAAAGTGCCGTCGACTCCGGTCATATCGAAGTAGGGGTTCGAAGCGACAAAAATCCAGCCGCTCATCCAACCGTGCACGTCGCAGCGCACGGGAATGATCTCGGGCTTGGAAAAAGTTTGCGTGATCTCCTTCAAGTATTTCGGCTGCGCCCGGTTGAAAGCGGGATTGTCTTTGCTGAGGGTGTGGATGTTGTGCAGGATGCCGTCGCTGTTCGTGATCTTTACCGGAGTCCCGGCGGTGATCGCCAGCACATGCGGCACGAACTCGCACTTGCGTTGATCCAGCACCACATCCCCGCCCGCAGCGGCCTTCCCTGCCGCGATTTCGGTGATCCGCACCACGGCGTTTCCGATTTCACCTCGCGCGCTGACGAGGAGTCTCGGATCTTCAATGGTGTTGCCGCATATTTCCTTGTCTTTGCCGACGGCGAGCGTCGCCGCGACATGCTTGCCTTTGAAGAGAACGCGGCCGCTGATGGTTCCGCTCGGCTGAACCGACATCCCCTGGTCGCCGACGGTTGGGGCAGCGGCTTCGGTTTTAACCGGCTCAGACTCTTTCGCCGGGCCAGACTGATCTCGATCTCCGGAGCAAGCCGAAAATAGTAAGCATAGCAGGAAACCGATCATCGACAGAACTGTGCGCTTCATCATCCACCTCGCCAAAGGTTACCAATGCTTTTCAATGAGCCGGATACAAAATTCCAGCGCGGCTTCGACGTCACGAGCCGCCGGACTGCGCCCCTGGCGCGCGCGCGAACGCGCCTTTTGGATCCGCTGCAAGCGCACCGCCTCCAGCCGGGTGATCAGTTTCTTTTCAACCCCGGTTGCCGTGAGACTCGTCAAGCCGCGCATCGACCACGCCGCGATGTTTAACCGCGCCTTGAGCCAATCTTCCACGGCTTGCTCGCACAACACCAAAACGCCCCAGCCGGAAAGAATCTCCGACGACCAGCCGTTGAGCGCGCGGCTCATGATTCGAATCGCACGCCCTTCCGGCGAGTGATGTCCCTTGAGCCTTTCCTTCTCGGCCAGATCGCCGAAGATTTTCTGCGGATCGAAACTCATAGCACCTTTCGCTTTATAGCACGAACCGGTCATACGCCGTAACGACGCGGCCCCATTTTCTTAGACGACGCGCACCTGTTCCATTTCGGGTAGTGGTTCAATTCGGCCAAGATCCCTCTCTTCGTTCGGGATGACAGATCGCATAAATGTCATTCCGAGCGGAGCGAGGAATCTTTCTTAGTGCCAGAAGGAATCTGCAATTCTGAATGAACCGCTGCCCAAATTCGTTTGACAGCGAGTCATTCCACCCAATATGGTAAAATCCTACGC
>JAUYJC010000042.1 GCA_030688735.1 Deltaproteobacteria bacterium | reverse complement strand
AGGTAGAAGCGAGCATCAAAGAGCTCCAGCGGTCGGCACGGGATTATTCAATGAGCGGGCGTCTCTGTGAGGTGCCATAAATGTTGTCACTGATCGACATACAATCAGACGATCTAAAACAGTTCGTAAAGGGAGGAAGCACAATGAAAAAGAAAGTTTTGGGGATGTTAGCGATATTGTTTTTTGTGGTTTTAACAACTGCTGCATTGGCTCAGTCTACGGCGCCCAGCGATGAGGGAGGTCGGGCAGGTCCCGGCATGATGGATAGCCAAAGCCAAGGGCAAGGCCCAGGACAAGGTCAAGAGCAACGGCACGGTCCAGGCCAAGATGCTTACGGGCCGGGCATGATGGGCGGCCAAGGGCAGGGTCAAGGCACTTACGGGCCGGGCATGATGTACGGCTATGGCATCGGCTGGATGGGTGGATACGGCGGGATATGGGTGCCGATCCTGCTTGTCATCCTGCTTGCCGGACTCGTGGCATGGTTCGTCAAGCAAAAGGGGAAAGTGAACGGATAGGTGTTTCAGTCACGCGAGCCTGAGTATTGGGGGTTCGGTCGTGCGGGTGTACCTCGGACCAACGCGATGACGCGGCGCTCAGCAAGAGCTACAGGAAGATGTCAGACCTGCAGCAGCAGATGTTTGACCTGTCGCTCAGCGCCCAGAAGGAAATCGATACGGTACTCACCAGGGAGCAGCGCGATAAATTGAAACGCGGTTGATATCGAATGTCGGGATATTGACGGGTACGGCTGGGCAAGCGCCGGGACGAAACTGTACCGCGTTAGTTCCGCTAACAACTAAAACGAAATCGCGGCGCCCAACCTGTAGTTCCGCCACTTATTTATAAGGAGTCTATTCATGTACGGATTCAGTACTCAAATAAAGGTCCCGTTCGATGCCGCCGTCGCGAAAGTCACCGAGGCCCTGAAAAAGGAAGGATTCGGCGTGCTCACCGATATCGATGTCAAGGCGACGCTGAAAGCCAAGCTCAATATCGAACGCCGGCCGTATCGCATACTGGGCGCATGCAACCCCCCGCTCGCACACCGCGCGATCGAGGCTGACCCCGACATCGGGTTGCTGCTGCCGTGCAACGTGGTCGTGCGCGAAGAAGCCGATGGAGCCATAACGGTTGCGTTCATGGATGCCGAGGCCGTGTTGCAGTTGGTCGACAAACCGGAAGTGCACGCCCTTGGCAAGGAAGTACGGGCACTTCTGCAGCGGGTTTGCGCGAGCCTCAAAGCGTGACGCCGGCGCACGGCCTTAAGGGACGCGCGACACCAGGACAAGAAGGAGAGACAGCGCATGAAGAACTGCCAACCGCCTGCTTCAACCGCATTGCCGACCGAGTTGCTTGTGCCGGGCGCAGCGCCGGCTGTGGAGGTGAACATTAGCGCCGATCTGGCGTCGGTGGACGTGATGCATCATGGCCGGAAGGTCACGATCACGCGCAATCAGAATCAGAGCAACTCTGTCAATCCGGATTTCGCCAAGACTTCGCGCAAATGCCCACCATTCTGCATTCAGCCCAGCGAGCTGGCGCCCGGCGTGAAAACCATAGCTGAACTCGAAGTGTTGCACATTCTCAAGAGAATAAGCGACGGCGATGCGTCCCTGATGGTGATCGACTCGCGTACGCCGGCCTGGGTAGAAAAGGGCATCATCCCCGGGACGGTGAACATCCCGTGGGACACACTTAACATCGGCAAGTCGGATCCGGCCGCCGTGCAAGAAATTCTGGAAAACCAACTGGGCGCCAAGCGGCGGGATGGCTACTGGAATTTCGACAACGTTAAGACGCTGGTGCTGTTCTGCAATGGCCCTTGGTGCGGACAGTCATCGACCACGATCAAGGACCTACTGAAAATCGGCTATCCGGCGCACAAAATCCTCTGGTATCGCGGCGGCATGCAGGATTGGGAAAGCCTCGGGCTGACCACCCTCAAGCCATTGGACAAATAAACGTTTGCGGGCGCCACGACCACGACAACGGAATGCGATTCGGGAGCTGATCTCCTGTTGCGACAGCGCCTCGTTGATTGAATTTCGATCTCAAAAACTGCAGGAGGAAAAGAAAATGAGTTGTTGTAGTGATGTGATGAAACCAATCGAAGCGTCTTCGTGCTGTACGCCGCAAGACACGGCGGCACAGGCTGCCCGCGCGATACGCGATTCAGGCTGCGGCTGCGCGCCTGTGGTTGAGGATACAAAAAAACTCAAGCTGGTCGGCGTCGTCACCGAGCGCGACGTGTGTTGCGGCGTGGCGGCTGATGACCGGCGCGCTTCGGAAGTGCGCGTCGAAGAGATCATGCGTCCCGCGTCTGCGTGTTGTGGCGCGGATGAGCCGGTTGAAGAAGCGCGCCGGAAACTGCACGAGCATCGCGCGACGAGCTTGCCGGTTGTAGACAAGGCGGGAGGCTGCTGCGGCACCGTCAGCGCCCACGGTTTGGCGAAGTCGTAGCGCACCGGACGAAGAGATTGAAAAACTCGACGAGCCATTTAACAAACTGATGGCGACCTGTGCGCAAATGTTACCACGGCATTTGACGAGAGAGTTATGAAAGTAAGTCCTTACGCAGGAAAGCCGGCCGAGCCAGCGATGCTTGTCAACGAAGCGAAAAAGGCGCTTGATGTCGCGCTGCCACCCACCCCACCGCCGTTACGGTCGAGTTTACCGTGGAGCGGGCAAACCGGGTGAACCCATGAGCAGCAAGAAACTAACCGTCGATGCCGAGCTGGAAAAGCTTCAGCACGACTCATTCAAGTATTTTTTGCATGAGACGAATTCAGCCAACGGGCTGGTGATCGACAAGACCGAAGCAGGTTGGCCTGCCAGTATCGCCGCCACCGGCCTCGCGCTGACATCTTACCCGGTGGCTGTCGAGCGCGGATTTATGCCGCGTGGCGCGGCGGTAGAACGAACGTTGACGACACTGCGTTTTTTCTGGAACAGCTCGCAAGGCCCCGAACCCGACGCGACCGGGTACCAGGGCTTTTATTATCATTTTCTCGACATGCAGACCGGGCGGCGCGCCTGGCAATGCGAACTGTCAACGATAGACAGCGTCTTTCTGCTGGCAGGCGCGTTGACGGCAGGAATGTACTTTGAGGCAGATACGGCCGACGAGCATGAGATCCGCACCCTCGCCGACGCGCTCTATCGCCGCGCCGATTGGCGATGGGCGCAGAACCAGGGTGCGACCGTGACGCACGGCTGGAAGCCCGAAAGCGGATTTCTCAACTATCGCTGGGAAGGCTACGATGAGGCGCTGCTGCTGTATATCCTGGGGCTGGGTTCGCCGACTCATCCGCTGCCCGAAAGCGCCTATGCGGCATGGGCAGCCACGTACCGGTGGGAACACTGCTACGGATATGAGTATCTATATGCCGGGCCGCTATTCACGCACCAGCTCTCCCATATGTGGGTCGACTTTCGCGGTATCCAGGATGCCTTCATGCGTGCCAAGGGCATCGACTATTTCGAGAACAGCCGACGCGCGACCTATGTACAACATCAGTACGCGATCGACAACCCTCTCAAGTTCGCGCACTATGGCGGGCATTGCTGGGGACTGACCGCGAGCGAAGGCCCTGGTCCGGACACCATCAACGTTGCCGGCATCGAGCGCCAGTTCTTCGATTACGTGGGGCGCGGCGCGCCGTACGGACCCGACGACGGAACCATCGCGCCGTGGGCCGTGGCGGCCTCGCTGCCGTTCGCGCCCGAGATTGTACTTCCCGTTCTCAATTACTGTATTCATGACGTCAAACTAACAGAGTTTAACCGCTACGGCTTCAAAGCGTCCTTCAATCCGACCTACCCTGCTGCATCCGGCAATCCCCACGGCTGGGTATCGCCGTGGCATTTCGGGCTTAATGAAGGGCCGACTATTCTGATGATCGAAAACTATCGTACGGGGTTATTGTGGCGGTTGATGCGAAACTGCCCATACATCGTTGTCGGCTTGCGGCGAGCGGGTTTTGGCGAAGGTTGGTTATAACGTCAGTCGAGGGTGTTTAGTCACACGTAAACCAGTAAAGATGAACGCATCAAACAGGTCACTTGCAGACCTGAGAAGGGTTATTACGAGAGATGACTACCATTGACATGAAAGATGCACTACCTCTGACGGCGGAAGAAGTCCGGCGGATCGACGCCTCTGACGTGCGGCGAACTATCTCTCGGTCGGACAGATTTTCCTGTACGACAATTCGTTGCTGTGCGAGCCACTGAAGCTCGATCACGTCAAGCGCAAACTGCTCGGTCACTGATCAGCAGGAGGCGATCGCCAATATGGTGACGGTGGATAGACGTAGCGGCTTGGCAAGACGCTGTTCCATGTGGCGCCCACCATGGGCAAGAAAGACCCGTGCGGTATTCGCATCGAGTTGAGGATTTCCCATGGGGAGTTGTCCGAGATAGTGGACCCGACGCGACCAAGGATCAGCTTCTTCATGCAAAGATTTCGCAACCTGGGATTGATTGAAACCAATAGAGATCATTTTCTCATGATCAAGGAAAACAAGCTCACCAATTACCTTGTGCAGATTGGCTAGCCTCGATTTCCACGCCAATGGGAAAGAACTAACAGTGGAGGGCGTGGATACGCGTTGGGTTTAGGAGAACTCGATGACGAGTTTTTTGCCGGCGAACCAGGGCATGGGAGTGGGAGTATTCGCCAAGCCTGAA
>JAUYJC010000033.1 GCA_030688735.1 Deltaproteobacteria bacterium | reverse complement strand
CCGCCAACTTCCAAAAACCGCGCTAAATACATTCTACTCATTGTTCCCTCTACCTCTTACGTTGCACAGTGATAAAATCGTTTGCCACGAGCGGCAAAGAATTATCGTTTCATTAATTTCGCGACAGAAACTAGCTAGTCCTTGACCTCCGTAAAGTCGGCGTCCACCACATCCTCTTTCTTTTGCTTATCACCGCTCGCTCCCTGGCCGTCTTGCGGTTTCTCGGAAGCCTGCTGTGCCGCCTGCTGCTGGGACGCTTTGGCGTACATCGCTTCGGCCAGCTTGTGCGAGGATTGGCTCAACTCTTCCGCGACCGCGCGCATCACGGCGGCGTCTTGGCCTTCCAGCGCTTCTTTGGCTTTTTTCACCGCCGCCTCGATATTTTCTTTGACGCCAGCATCCAGATCTCCGCCATATTCTTTAAGTGACTTTTCCGTGGAATAAACCAGGGAATCGAGGTGATTGCGTGCCTCCACCGTCTCTTTGCGCGTTTTATCCTCCGCGGCATGAGCCTCGGCGTCGCGCACCATCTTCTTAATCTCTTCTTCGTTGAGACCGCTCGAGGCGGTAATTTTGATCGACTGCTCCTTACCGGTGCCGAGATCTTTGGCGGCAACATGGGCGATGCCGTTGGCGTCGATGTCGAAAGTTACCTCGATTTGCGGCATGCCGCGCGGCGCCATGGGAATACCCACGAGGTCAAACTGTCCGAGCAGCTTGTTATTCCCGGCCATTTCGCGCTCCCCTTGGAAAACCCGGATGGAAACCGCGGTCTGATTGTCTTGCGCCGTTGAAAAGACCTGGCTTTTCTTTGTCGGAATCGTGGTGTTGCGCTCGATCAGTTTGGTGAACACGCCGCCGAGGGTTTCGATGCCGAGCGAAAGCGGCGTCACGTCCAGGAGCAGCACGTCTTTGACTTCACCCTTGAGAACCGCGGCCTGGATCGCCGCCCCCACGGCCACGACCTCGTCCGGGTTCACGCCTCTGTGCGGGTCCTTGCCGAAAATCTTTTTCACCCGTTCCTGCACCGCCGGCATCCGCGTCATCCCGCCGACTAAAATGACTTCGTGAATGTCGCTCGGACTGAGGCCCGAATCCTTGAGCGCCTGGCGGCAGGGTCCTTCGGTTCGATCGACCAAATCCGCACAGAGGGCTTCGAGCTTGGAACGGGTAAGTTTCATGTTCAAATGCTTCGGTCCCTGCTGATCGGCAGTGATGAACGGCAGGTTGATGTCCGTTTCCATCGATGATGAGAGCTCGCATTTGGCTTTTTCCGCGGCTTCTTTGAGGCGCTGTAGTGCCATGCGATCTTTACGGAGGTCGATCCCCTGGTCTTTCCTAAATTCATCCGCCAGATAATCGATAACGCGCTGATCAAAGTCTTCACCGCCCAAGAACGTATCGCCGTTGGTCGCCTTCACTTCGAAGACACCGTCACCCAGCTCAAGGATGGAGACGTCGAAGGTTCCCCCGCCGAGGTCAAAAACCGCGATTTTCTCATCTTTCTTTTTGTCCAGTCCGTAGGCCAGAGAGGCTGCGGTCGGTTCATTGATGATGCGCAAAACATTGAGCCCGGCAATACGGCCTGCGTCCTTGGTCGCCTGCCGCTGACTGTCGTTGAAATAGGCCGGCACGGTGATCACCGCTTCGGTCACCTTCTCGCCAAGGTAATCCTCCGCGGTCTGCTTCATTTTTTGCAGAATGAAAGCCGAGATCTCCGCAGGGCTGTACCGTTTGCCGCGGATTTCCACCCAGGCGTCGCCGTTTTCGTTGCGCACAATCTTATGGGGCAAAAGGCTCGCGGCCTTTTGAACCATCGGGTCATCGCTGCGGCGGCCGATCAAACGCTTAACGGCGGAAATAGTATTCTCCGGGTTGGTGATGGCTTGTCTTCTGGCGATTTGCCCCACGAGCCGCTCGCCGCTGTCGGTGAAGGCAACCACTGAGGGAGTCGTGCGACTGCCTTCAGCATTAGCAAGGACATTGGGGTCACCCGCCTCCATAATGGCGACGCAGGAGTTGGTTGTCCCTAAATCGATCCCGATCACTTTTGCCATTTCAGTTACTCCTCAACCGTCGATTCACACAAGATCAGCGGTTATTTAATCATCGTCCCAACCCTTTTCAACCTCATCCCCACCGTTTTTTTTCTCTTGAGTTTTTGGCGCCTTAGCTATGCTCACGAGGGCGGGGCGAAGAAGCCGATCATGGAACAGGTATCCTTTATGATGCTCTTCCATCACGGTATTGGGCAGGTGCTTGTCGCTTTCCATCTGGGCCATTGCCTCATGTTTCACCGGATCAAACGGTTGCCCCACGGCACTCACTTGGACGACTCCATGCCTGGTCAACACGTCAAAAAAACCTTTGAGAACCATCTCCACGCCTTCCACGAGCGGCTTGCCGCCTTCTCCTCCTTTGGCGTGGATAATGGCTCTCTCCAGATTATCGATGACGGGAAGTAAGTCTTTAATGACGTATTCGTTGGCGAAACGAATCGCCTCGTCGCGCTCTCGCAAGGTTCTTTTTTTGAAATTTTCCAGTTCGGCGACTTGGCGGAGATACCGGTCGTAGTTACTTTTCGCCTCTTGTTCTTTTAGTTCCAACTGCTGTCGCAATCGTAACAGTTCAGCTTCCGGTTGGGCGGCTTCCTCAGTCGGACCGGACTCGACGACACCTCCCTCGGTTGGATCGTCGCTCATTTCACCGTTCATTTTCTTGGGGTGGTTATCCATGGTATCTGTTCTCTCCCACCGGGAGAAGGGAAAGAGATAATCACGGCGGACTCGGATGTCAAGTTTCCCGTCAATAAAAAGCTCTGATTTTTTAAATAGTTGCCGCTGCTGGGGAAAAGTGCTAAACTTTGCTGGTAAAAATTAGCATACTACATATGAGAGCTTGCCTAGTCACACCCGCGATCGTCTTGAGAGCCAAGCCATACGGAGAATCTGATAGAATTGTTTCCTTTCTGACCGAAATGTATGGCAAGGTCACCGGCATTGCCAAGGGGGCCAAGCGGTCGCGCAAGCGTTTCGTCAACTCCCTCGAACCTTTTTCGCTCGTCAACCTGCGCTTTTACGAGCGTCCCCAAGGCAACTTGGTTTTTATTCTCTCTTCGGACCTGCTCTTTAGCTTTCCGAAGTTAGTCACCAGCCTGGACAGAATCTCTTTTGCGTCTTATCTGCTTGAGATCACCGATGGCCTAGTCGGTGAAGGGCAAGAGGACCGTTTGGTGTTTCAACACTTGAAAAACGGTCTCTGTTACCTAAATGAAAGCGACGCCTCGCTGAGGTTTCTAACTTCGTTCGAGCTGAAGCTACTCAACCTGGTCGGTTATCAACCCGTGTTGGACCGGTGCAAACGTTGCGCCAAAGATCGCCTGGATCATCCTTCGTCTCGATGGCACTTCAGTCCGAGGGACGGAGGAATATTATGCGAGCCATGTTCGCGATTGCGAAAAGAAACCCTGCCGCTTGGCGCCGCGGCGGTTGAAGTCTTGACCGATCTTCAGGCGAAATGCTCTGCGACCCCGGCGCGCCGTTCTTTGCCCTCGTCGGTGGTGAGCGAAATACGTTCGGTTGTCATGCGGTTCATTCAGTATCACATGGAGAGGGAAATCAAGTCGGCGCCTTTTTTGTGTCAGTTCGCTTCGATTTAAACGGGCACCCTCAAAGTTTCGGGTTTGGCCAAATACAAAAAAGCGATCGGAGTTTATCAGCGATGCCAAAGCAGCAAAATCTCATCTATTTTTTTGGCGGCGGTAAAGCCGAGGGTAATGCAAAAATGCGCGATCTCCTTGGCGGCAAGGGAGCCGGTTTGCACGAAATGACCCGAATCGGGGTGCCGGTGCCGCCGGGTTTTACTATCACCACCGAAGTCTGCGCCCACTATTACGCCCACCGGCGCCATTACCCAAAGGGATTGGAATCTGAAGTTCGAGGTGCCCTGACCCGCGTGGAAAAAATCCTCGACCGCGGTTTCGGAGATAGCGAGAGACCTCTGTTGGTCTCGGTCCGCTCGGGCGCCAGAGATTCGATGCCCGGCATGATGGATACGGTTCTCAACCTTGGCCTCAATGACCGAACCGTCCAGGGACTGATTCGACGGACGCAAAATCCCCGTTTCGCCTACGACTCATACCGCCGTTTCGTGCAGATGTACGCCGACGTTGTCTTGGGTTTGAGGCCCAAGGAGAAAACGGAACGGGATCCCTTTGAAACGATCCTCGAGCGAAAGAAACAGAGCCGCGGTGTTCGGTTGGACACCGAGCTCAGCGCTGAAGACCTGAGAGAAGTAGTCGCCGCCTTTAAAGCGGAGGTCAAGAATCGGTCGGGGAAAGCGTTTCCGGACGACCCCCATGAGCAACTCTGGGGCGCCATCGGCGCGGTATTCGGATCGTGGAACAATGATCGTGCGATCGCTTACCGCGAACTCTACCATATCCCCCATGAGTGGGGCACGGCCGTTAACGTGCAAGCCATGGTCTTTGGCAACCTGGGAGAAACCTGTGCTACGGGTGTTGCCTTTACGCGCAATCCGTCCACTGGCGAAAGAGAGTTCTACGGCGAGTTTCTCGTTAATGCCCAGGGTGAAGACGTAGTTGCCGGCACCCGCACGCCGCGGCCCATCGCCGAATTGAAGACCGTGATGTCAAAGCCCTACGCCGAGCTGCAGAAAGTTTGCAAGATTCTTGAGAAGCATTACAAAGAGATGCAGGACATTGAATTCACAGTCGAGGATCGAAAGCTCTGGATGCTGCAAACTCGCTCAGGCAAGCGGACCGGGTTTGCCGCCGTGCGCATTGCCGTGGATATGGTTGAAGAGCGCATCATCGGTAAGAAAGAGGCGCTTTTACGGATTGAGCCGGATCATCTCAATCAATTGCTGCGTCCGATCTTCGACGATAGCGACAAGCAAAAAGCGGCCGAGCAGGGGCGTGTCCTGGCGAAGGGACTGCCGGCGGGGCCGGGAGCGGCGACGGGTCGAGTGGTCTTTCATGCCGAGGACGCCGTGGCGTGGAACAAGAAAGGGGAACGGGTCATACTTTGCAGGCTCGAAACCAGTCCGGACGATATTCGTGGTATGGAAGCGGCGCAAGGAATCTTGACGGCTCGCGGTGGTATGACGTCCCACGCGGCGCTGGTTGCGCGACAAATGGGCAAGGTGTGTGTCGCGGGGTGCGAGGCGCTGCAAATCGATTATGGCAGCCGCACGATGCACGTCGGCAAGACCACGCTAAAGGAAGGCGATTGGATCTCGCTGGACGGCAGCAGCGGCGAGGTTGTGCAGGGAGAGGTTCGAACCCTACCGTCGGAAGTTCTTCAGTTTCTGTTGAATGGAACCCTGGCGCCGAAAAAATCTCGGGTTTATCAGCAATTTGTGAAACTGATGAGATGGGCGGACGAGGTGCGAAAACTCGGTGTGCGCACCAATACCGATCAACCGGATCAAGCGCGAGTGGCGATGGCGTTCGGCGCGGAAGGTATCGGCCTGTGCCGCACCGAGCATATGTTTTTCCAAGGAGACAGAATCCAAGCGGTGCGCGAGATGATTCTGGCGGATGACGAAGCCGGGCGCAGGCGCGCCTTGGCCAAGCTCTTGCCCATGCAGAAGCAGGACTTTAAAGACATCCTCAAAATCATGGGAGAGTTGCCGGTGACCATTCGAACCTTAGATCCGCCTTTGCATGAATTTCTTCCTAAGAACGACGAGGAGGTCAAAGAGCTGGCCGATACGATGGGTGTGCCCGTTAGCGTTCTGCAGGATAAGGTGACTGTGCTGCAAGAGTTCAATCCAATGTTGGGCCATCGGGGCTGCCGGTTAGGAATTTCATATCCCGAGATTACCGAAATGCAGGCACGGGCGATTTTCGAGGCGGCATGCGAGCTGCGAAAGGCGGGCAAAAACCCCTTTCCTGAGGTGATGATTCCTCTGGTAGGTTCGCGCGAAGAATTCAGTGCGCAGCGCCAGATCGTCGAACAAGTCGCACAGGAAACCATGAAATCCTACGGCGTTAAAGTCCGCTACCTTATCGGCACGATGATCGAGCTGCCGCGCGCCTGCCTGGTGGCGGATGAAATCGCCGAGGAAGCAGAGTTTTTCTCGTTTGGCACCAATGATCTAACCCAGACCTGTTTGGGGTTATCCCGCGATGACGCGGGAAAGTTTTTGCCGAGCTACGTGCTCGAAGGACTCTTGCCGGACGATCCGTTTGTTACCATCGACCGCGACGGCGTGGGGGCGCTCATGCGCATCGCGGTTTCGAAGGGCCGGAAGACACGCAAACATCTGGAGATGGGCATTTGCGGTGAGCATGGCGGGGATCCGAAGTCGGTGGAGTTTTGCCACAAGATTGGTCTCGATTACGTAAGCTGCTCACCGTATCGGGTTCCCATCGCCAAATTAGCGGCCGCGCAGGCTGCCCTTCGTGGATAGATACCCGTTGAGTGGACCGGCGGTGCAGATTTTCGAAACCGTGGTTGAGACCACCTTACTATCCGACACTATGCGAGACATTTGTTGACAGAATTCCGTATATCGAAGATAATTTAGTACTCTTTTGGTGGTAGACGAGTCGTTTAGATGGAACCGCGAATTGCAGAATTGTTGGTCCGGGGCGGAATTGTTTCCCGGGATCAACTCACCCAGGCCCAAGAAAAAGAGCGTGACAACGGTTCGAGCATTACCAAAGAGCTGGTTCGCCTCGGCTTTACCAGCGAAGAGACCCTAACGGAGTTTCTCGCTAGACATTTCGGCATCGAAAGAGTTGAAATTAATCCGGCAGAGATTGAAGACGCTGTTTTTGCCTTGCTTCCTCCCCAGCTCGTACAAAAGCATCAACTTATCCCGCTGAAATTGTTCGGCTCGACGTTGACCGTCGCGATGGCCGACCCGACGGATTTGGTTGCGATCAACGAAGTCAAGTTCATCACAGGATATGGCGTGCGTGTCGTATTGGCCTCGCCCACAACGATCAAGAAAGCGTTGGAGCGTCGGTTCGGCGGTGTCAGTTATGACGAAGTCCTCAGGAAATTCGGCGACGGCGAGATGGAAATTATCCAGGAAGCCGATGACGTTAATCTCCAGGAGCTTCAGCAGGCAACCATGGAGGCGCCGGTGGTCACGCTGGTGAACGCCATTTTGTCCGACGCCGCCAGACGCCGGGCCAGTGATATTCACATTGAGCCCTACGAGAAGATTTTTCGCGTGCGCTTCAGAGTCGACGGTGTACTGCAAGAGATCATGGGTCCGCCGTTACGGCTGAAAAACCCGTTGGTTTCCCGCCTCAAAGTCATGGCGGGTCTCGATATCGCCGAACGGCGCCTGACCCAAGATGGCCGCATCAAACTCAAGATGGGCATGGCCGGCGAACTGGACATCCGCGTTTCCGTTTTGCCCACGCTTTTCGGCGAGAAAGTCGTTATGAGGTTGCTGGATAAAACCGCCCTTCAGCTGGACATGTCGAAGCTGGGTTTTGATCCGAAGACACTCGACGATTTTCATGAAGCGATTCATAAACCCTATGGCATGATTCTCATCACCGGGCCCACAGGGAGCGGTAAATCCACAACCCTTTATTCGGCTCTCTCGGAGCTCAACAAAGCCGACGTGAATATTTGCACCGCTGAAGATCCCGTCGAGTACAATTTGGTGGGTATCAACCAGGTTCAGGTCCGCGAACAAATCGGGCTGACCTTTGCCGCCTGCCTGCGATCCTTTCTCCGCCAGGATCCGGACATCATCATGGTCGGCGAGATTCGTGACCTGGAGACCGCCCAAATTGCCGTGAAAGCGGCATTGACGGGTCATTTGGTTCTGAGCACACTTCACACCAATGATGCCCCTTCGACGGTGGATCGCATGATCAATATGGGCATCGAGCCGTTCCTGCTCACGTCGTCCATCAATATCATCGCCGCCCAGAGATTGGTGCGGCGCATTTGCGAAAATTGTAAGGAACCCGTCGAGTTCAATGCCGACGCGTTGATTAACCTGGGTGTCGATTCAACCGAGGTAGGGGCGGGCTTTGCCACCTATCGCGGACGGGGTTGCGCCAACTGCAACGGCACTGGCTATCGAGGCCGATTGGCGATCTATGAGGTCATGGTCCTGCACGACGCGCTCAAGGAAATGATTTTGAGAGCGGCCTCGACGATTGAGCTCAAACGCGAGGCTGTAAAATTAGGGATGAGCACGCTGCGCATGAGCGCCTTGCAGAAAGTTCGTGACGGTCTGACGACCATCGAAGAGACCGCTCGGGTCACGGATACGGATAAAGGTTTTGGGTCGGTTTTCTCGATGGGCTTTTAGCGGCGTTAATCGGATGAGAGAAACAATACATGTGGATACTGCCGGCAGCGATACTTTTTTGGCTGCGGGTTTGATTTGGAGCTAAGAAGAAGGAAGCCATGCCAACGTTTCTTTGGGAAGGAAAGACCGCTCAGGGAAAGGCGATGAAGGGTGAGCTAGAGGCTCCGAATTTGGAAGCCGTTATCTCATTGTTGCGCGACCGCCGGATTCGCCCGGTCGCCAGTCGCATTCGAGAGAAAGGGACGGGTTTAGAAAAAGAGATCAAAATTCCAGGCTTCGGCGAAAGGGTTAAACCGAAAGAGGTTTCGCTCTTCACCCGTCAATTCGCGACTATGATCGATGCGGGTCTGCCGATCGTTCAGTGCTTGAGCATACTGACCGAGCAATCGGAGAGCAAATTACTGCGGCGGACCATTCGCACTATCCAGAAGGATGTCGAGGGTGGCTCCACCCTCGCCGATGCCTTGGCGAAGCATCCGAAGATTTTCGACGATCTTTACGTCAACATGGTTCAGGCAGGTGAAGCCGGAGGCGTTCTCAATACGATTCTTAACCGAGTGGCGCTGTTTATCGAAAAGGCGTCCAAACTCAAGAAAAAAGTCAAGGGAGCGATGATCTATCCCACCGCGATCATCGCCGTCGCCGTCATCGTGGTTGCCATACTTTTAATTTTCGTCATTCCGGTTTTCGCCGAACTTTTTAGCAGCATGGGAAAGGCTCTTCCCGTTCCGACTCAGGTGACCATTAATATCAGCAACTGGTTTGTGGCTAATTGGTATTTCATGTTCGGCGGGCTGATCGGGATCGTCATCGCTATTCGTGCTTACTATCAGACGGAACAGGGGAGAATGAACATCGACCGGCTCCTGCTTCGGTTGCCGGTCGTCGGCGATCTCCTGCGGAAAGTTGCGGTCGCGCGCTTTGCACAGAACATGGCGATCCTGCTAAGCTCCGGGGTTCCGATCCTTGATGGGTTGGCGATCACCGCGAAGACCGCGGGCAACAAGGTAGTGGAAAGGGCGATCATGGATGCCCGGGTGAGCATCAGCCAAGGCAAGACCGTTGCCGAGCCGCTGCGGGAAAGCAAGATTTTTCCGCCGATGGTTTGCCAAATGGTCGCCGTTGGCGAAAACACCGGCGGGCTTGACGGCATGTTAAGAAAAGTCGCCGAACTCTACGAAGAAGAGGTCGATGACGCCGTGGCCAATTTAACCGCGTTAATGGAGCCGATGATCATGGTCGTCTTGGGGGTCATCCTAGGCGGGCTGGTAGTCTCCATGTATCTGCCAATTTTCCAGATGGGCTCTCTTGTTTGACCAGGCAATTGCACTGGTCCGGAAGACCCGCAGTCTTGTGGACCCGACGAGCTGTTCCCTTGAGTGACGAACGCAAGGACTTGACCGAAAAGATTAGATGGCTGCTCCTATTGCGGGTGATCATCTTGTCTTTCTTCCTCGGCGCGACAGCGCTTTTCCACTTCTTTAAGCCCGAGGGCGATCCTCAGTTCTTCTATACATTATCGATCCCCCTGATCGTCGCTTACGCCATCTCCATCGGTTCGGCCCTGCTGCTTCCTCGTTTGACGGATCTCCGTCTCTTTACTTACTTGCAGCTCGATTTCGACGTTCTTTTGATTTCTGGAATCATTTGGATCACGGGAGATGCCGCGAGTCCGTTTTCCTTTCTCTATAACCTTGCCGTTATGAATGGCGCCATCTTACTTTTTTATCGCGGGGCGTTCTTTACGGCCGGTTTTTCGAGTCTGTGCTACGCCGGGCTCTTAATCCTCGCAAATGGGCTGGCTCACGGAAGCATGTCATGGCCCCTTCTGATGCCCGTCGCGATGAATATTAGCAGTTTTTTCGCGATCGCGTCGCTCGGTGGTTTCCTCGCCAGCAAACTGAGCGCGACGGAAAAATTACTTAAAGAAAAACAACTCGATTATCAGCAGCTAGATGCGCTCAAACAAGCATTGCTGCAGGGGATCGGAAGCGGCGTGGCGGTCACCGACGCCGAAGGCCGAATCAATTATTTTAACGCGCAAGCGCAAGATCTCACATCGCTTCAAGAGGCGATGGTCAAGGGCAAGAAACTAGACCAAATATTTCCCGGGCTGACCTACGGTTTTGACGGGCGAAAGCGAAGCAAGAACATAGTCACCGATGAAATCCCATTCCTTGGACCTCAGGGTTCACACAAACAACTGCGCTTGACCCTGGCTCCCTTGAGCAACCCGAGCGAGGAGTTGATAGGTTATATTTCGATTTTCGAGGACATCACCAAACAAAAAGAATTCGAAGAGAAAGTTCGGTTGGAAGACGAACTACGCAGGGCCCGGGAGGTCGATCTGCCGGGCAAGAAGGAGCGCATAGATGGCTCGCCATTTTATTTCGAAGGGGTCATTGGAAAAAGCGGTGGGATGGAAAGAATTTACCATCTCGTTGAGAAAGTGGCCGAGGGCAATGCGAACGTCCTGATCACGGGAGAAAGTGGCACAGGCAAAGAGCTAGTCGCGCGCGCGATCCATTTCAACGGCGCGCGCAAAGATCAGCCGTTTGTCGCCGTGAATTGCGGCGCGATTCCCGAGACTCTCATCGAGAGCGAGCTCTTCGGTCACGTCCGGGGAGCGTTTACCGGGGCGATCGCGGATCATATAGGACTGTTCAAGCAGGCGGACCAGGGAACGATTTTTCTCGACGAGGTCGGGGAATTACCCCTCCATCTTCAAGTGAAGCTCTTGAGAGTTCTCCAGGAAAAAACCTTCACTGCGGTAGGAGCGAGCAAGCCCGTCAAGGTCGATGTGCGGGTGATATCCGCCACCAACAAGGATTTGCGCAAAGAGATGGAGGAAGCGAGATTCAGGGAAGATCTTTTCTATCGGCTCAACGTAGTGCACATGGTCATGCCGCCGCTCCGCAGCCGGAAGGAAGACATTCCAGCTTTAGGGCAATATTTTTTGCGGAAATTTGCCGCTTCGGAGGGCAAGCAGGTGGAGGAGATTTCAAGCGGCACGCTCAGCCAATTATTGAGCTATTCCTTTCCGGGGAACGTGCGGGAGCTCGAAAACATCATCGAACACGCGGTCGCGATTACCAATAAGAACATCCTCACCGAAGACGATCTCCCTTCCGATGTTAAGGGCACGCCGATTGCGGAAGAAGCTGAAATCTTTGAGAAAACCGTGCCCGGGGGAGCGGAATCATTTTTCGCAAAGGGGTTGTCATTGGATTCCGAGCTAGAGACGCACGAGAAATGCATTTTGCTCGGGGCATTGAAGCGGTCCAAGGGAGTGCAGAAGCGGGCTGCGGAACTGCTCGGGATAAACTACAGATCGCTCAGGCATAGACTGGAGAAGTATGGAATGTTGAGTTCCAAGGCTTATGAATTCGCTGAAGATGCCGGCGAAGGGGATTGACAATTTTTGTCACTCGTCAATTTGATTAATTACGTAATTTGCCGTTCGATTGCTAGGTTTGAATTTGCGCCAATTTTTATGGGATTCCCTCAACCCCATAGAAGTCCCTAAAAACATGCCATTTTATCGCTGTCGACTCGCCCCTGGGTGATTTCCGCAGTTCGACTATT
>JAUYJC010000032.1 GCA_030688735.1 Deltaproteobacteria bacterium | reverse complement strand
TGTCACTGAACCAATAGCTGACACCGTTCATGATCAAGGCGAAGAGAAAGGCGAGCATCATACCCCCTTCTCCGCCCATGGCTCCGCCAGCCGTAACCAAGAGAACCGTCAGTAGCGCCATCAAGAAAGTGGTTTTGAGTATATTCATTGTGTGTCCTTCAGGAGTTCCTTTCGCGCCCTAAGAAAACATCGAGGCAACGTAGGCGATTCCACCCAAAATAACTAAAATAACGGGAATCCATTTCTCCAGCGATTCTTGCATAGAGTCTACGGATTATCTCTGTTCGCTGCCAACCGTATCGTTCAGGGTGAACATGGTTGCTTTTTTCGTCTAAAACTCACGCCTCCGCTTCAGTTCACGCGTAACCGAGCGCTCTAGCCGGTCTGCCGCACGATCAATGGCCGTGTGGAGGTCAGCATCGGTCGCCTCCACCATCACCTTTCCTGATGGAGAGAGGGTCACGGTAACCTTGCACTGCTTCTCAACTCCGCCGCGTGGTCCGTTGAGGTCCGCGAGTTGCGCGGCTGCCAGCCTGATCTTTTGCCCAAACCGGCTCAGCGCGAACCGCAGGCGGCGCTCCACATGGGCCAGCAGCGCTTCGGTCAACTCTATATGCCGTCCTTGAATGCCGAGCTTCATATGCGGCTCCTTTCTCTCCAAAAGTTTTCACGTTTGCCGCCGTTCTGAGAGTCCTTTGGACACATCCGTTGGCAAACTCTAGAGTTTTAAGCCCGCCTGCTCAGACGAAAAGCACTTGGGTTACTGTTATCGGGCGTGAATATTTTGGAAACTAACCAGCTCAGTTTCTCTTTGCGCGTATGTCTGCGCGGCGCCCAACCGGGCGGAACCCACCGACGCTTGGAGTTTAGCCACGAATGAGAAACTTAAATGGAGTAGATAGATGGAGGAGCGCGGATGATTACGGATTTTAGCAGGTGTAAACCAGGTAGGTTCTCTTTATCGACAACGCTAAGAAAAGATGGATCAAAGGAAGGGGTCCAATGCACCGAGGTCGTCGTCGAGGCGACCTCTGGTCGTGCACCGTGGTTGTATTTGACGTTCTTTCTGACCTTGGCAATGGAACTGTAACTGACCTTGGCAGCACCAGCCTCCGTGTGCAGCTCAAAGTGTAAGGACAGAAAAAATATGGCGAAAAGAAGCCCGTACGCGAGGATGCGAATCGGCCAACTTTTTCTAGCGACTTTCGGCAAGGAAAACATTCCTAATAATCTCCATAGGGAAAACCGTCGATGATGTCAAGACGGATGACAAGTCACCTGGTGTAGTGTCTCTTAAATCGGGACACTTATTTACTCGTCATTCCGGCCAAGCTGGCGACAGCTAGCGCGAACCGGAATTCAGGGAATTCAGGAACTTCTGAATTCCCGCTTTCGCGGGAATGACGACAGAGCGCCGCCCTATTATGTGACTGGATTTTTGAGACAGTACACCTAGCTACTCCTCGCAAATTGCTCGCTTTGACATTTAACCGTATCGCTCATGGTGAAGAGATAGATTCTCTCCCGCCGCTCCAGAAAAAAGCCCACGCAGATGTCAACGAGGCGCAGTCCGGTAATCTCGCAAAGAAGCTTGTCGAGATCCGGCTGTAGTTCTCGGCACAGACTTTCGCTGACCTCTTGGAGCAGCAGCCGCCCGGCTTTCATGGTGCCCAGGTTGATCTCCGACGGAGAAAAAGCTTCTTTGCATCGGATGACGATCAAGTCACCCATGATGCTGACTCCTAGCCGCCATCTTCCACCCATTCGTTGCTCGAAGAACTCTTCCAATGAACAACGTATGCGCCGTCTCAAATCGAGTTTAGTCACGTTAGGCATCCGTTGATGAAATATCTCCGGTAACTCGGTTGTTAGTCCGAAGCTGTTTTTTCATTTTGTCCTTCAAAGAATCGATGGACAGGATGAGAGCAAGAAAACCTAGGGCGCCACCAACGATCCAAAAAATCGGAATCCACCTTTCCATCGGGTTCTCCTTTCACGAAATGAAGCTCCTCGGAGCAAAGCTCCGAGGTATCTTTGCGAAATTCTCCGAAGCCCTTCCACCCTCCTTCGCCAAGGCTACGGAGGGTTCTCCTCGTCTTCATCCTCGCAGCAAGCTGCGAGGTATTCGGCGCAGGAGAATAAAAAGGCCAGCCTCGCCCTTACGGGATAAGCTGGCCTGCCTGTTAGCAAGTCCTCCCCTTAAGGGGTTACTTTCTATCCGGCCTACCGACTGTATAAATAAAAAGCCGACCTGGTGTTCGCACCTTACTTAGGTCGGCTTACGCCCCAACCGGCTTCTCTTTAGCTCGAGCCCTTTGGGTCATCTCCAAACCAATCGCACGCTATGAAAACAGACCGTCAAAAGTGAATATTGAGGGGGCGGGTCTCGCGACCACGCAGCCCCTCCAAGAGTGAAATTCCAAGCCCTTCACCTTACCTTCATCCCTGATCTGCCATTTCCTTAGTTCGAAATTTTCACAGCGATGCCAAGAGGCAATGCGCTATCGCCGATACTCAAAGCCGTTCCTAATCTGGATACCTCCCAAGATGGGACAGGTTCTTTCGATAGTCCGTCCTTCACGCCGACACCCGATGTGCCGGCTTTTTCCGATTTGATGAGGTATTTTACATTAGTCCCGTCGTGACGAGTCAAAAATAGGATCACCTCTTTTCCTTCCGCTGGGGACACTGTGATAGGATCACCGCTTTTCCTTTCCGCTGCGGGCACTGTTTGAATCGCAGCAATTTGATTCGAAGCTGTTGTTTTATTCACTGTATCCAAATACATCCACCAGAAGGACGCAACAAATGTGGCAAGTATTAACCAATTACACAGACCCACCCTTTTCTGCCTTTTCAAAAATCGAGTTCTCTGTTGATCGAAGAAGGTGCGGTAAGCTTGCCTTTCGGCTGCCAATCTCTTAGCAGGATCTTGCTCCTGCGAGCTTTCAGGTTGATCAAATGAAAGTCCAACGTTGTTCAATATCATGCCTACGATCACCAACACTAACGGGACGGCGACCATCAAAAGAGGATTCATGATTCTCTCCTTTTTGAGGCTCTTGATAGCCTTTAGATTCTTACGCCCCGACCCCTCGATCTAAAAGAAACTACGCCTGCGCCCCTACCTTGACCCGCCACTTATCAAACCGAGCCTCCAGCCTGCCTATGATCTCCATACAGAACATCCCTGTTGTGGCAAAAATAAGGATGCCGACAAAGACTTTATCAGTCTGGAAGGTCGCGCCCGCGACCGTGATCATAAAACCGATACCGGCAGTCGCTGCATAGAGTTCTCCGACCATCACGCCGATCAGCGCCCGGCCGACTCCCAGCCTCAACCCGGTAATAATAAAAGGCACAGTGGAAGGAATCACCACACACCTAAAGATCTGCCACTCCGATGCGCCGAAGCTTTTGGCCGCGGTAAGGAGAGTATAGGGAGTGGTTTTGACCCCGTCGCGCGCATTGATCAATATGGGAAAGACTGCGCCTAGAAAAATGATGCCAACCTTGGAGAGAATACCAATGCCCAACCAGATAATAACCAGGGGCAAAAGGGCGACGCGCGGCGTGGCGTTCATGGCGTTGATAAAAGGATCAAAGACGTAGGCCATTCTTCTATACCAACCACACCCGATGCCAAAGGGGACGCCAACGACAATCGACAGGAAATATCCCCAGCCAAATTCAATCCCGCTGACCCTGAGATCATTCCAGATCTCTCCCGAAGCAAATAGCTGAACAGCAGCTTTCCAGATCAGCGACGGCGCGCTCATAAACATGGGATTGACGAGCTGGAACGTGTTGCCGACCAACTCCCAAGCTGTCAAAAATACAATGACAGCGGAAGTCCCAAGGATCTTCTTTTCCTGGTTCAAATAAAATTTGTAGAGGTTTGAAGCCTCCGCTACCCTTATGTCTAAAAGTTGTTCTTCTTGTGCCGCTTGGTCCGCCATTGTCTTGCCCTCCTTCCATAACAAAAAGGCCAGCCTCTCCCTCCCGGGATAAGCTGGCCTGCCATTTAGCGAGTCCCCCCTGAGCGGGGGAACTGTCCAATTTGCCTACCGAGCTATTCTTCAGAGAATAAAAAAGCCGACCTGAAACTTGCGTTTCTAGAGTCGGCCCATTTCCCGACTGGTTACGTTCCTATAGAGCGCAACCCTTCGGGTCATCGTCAGACTATCTCCTCTATAAAATCTCTAAATGATAAAGTCAAGGCCCTTTTCTACGCGGCAGCTGCGTTTCCAGATCTCGCTCTAGGCTGAAGACAAAGACCCGTTGTCCGGAGGCGGTGCTGATGTCTGTGTGTAGATCGACGACCTTGGCGCCGGTGATGTCGTTCACAACTTGATACAGAAGAGGCTTGGCTTTCTCGGCGAGAGTTGAGCGCATCTTCTTGACCAGTTCGCTGCCTTCCGTGCTCTTGGATAGTTGTTCTTCGGCCGGCGTCAAGACGCCCTTGAGGCGGACCAGCACGAGGTCTTCAATGATATGGGTACGGGCTTCTTTCGGACCACGGCCCATATAGTCGATTTCAAATTGGACTATCGCCTGGCTGATTTCAGCTTCGATCTCGCCCTTCGATTTCGTCGCGGTGCTAGTCATCTCAGCGGTCTTTTCCGCAGAAGCGGCGTGGGGGGGCGGGGCTTCCCAAGGCGTCCGCTCAGAGCAGCTCTTTCACTTCCGCTTCATTAAACCCCGTTAGTTTCTTTTTGCCTTTGATAATCACCGGACGCTTGAGGAGATTCTGATCCTTGAGCATCAGCGTGATCGCTTCGTCCTTCGAGGGCGGTCTTTGCTTCATATTGCGCTCGCGGTAAAGCAGCGTCCGGGTATTGAGAAAGTTTTCGATCGGCCCTTCGCCGATTATCTCTCGCAATTCCTTCTCGGTGAACGGGTTCTTGCCGTAGTCCCGCTCTTCAAAGGCGACTTTCCTGGCTTGCAAGAAACTTCTTGCTTTGCGGCAAGTCGTTCACGTGGCTTTGTAAATGAACTTGATCTTGTCCGCCATAGTTTTCCTCACGAGGAAAACCGTTCTAAGGTTCAAGGTAAGAATTTAACTCTTGAAGATATTGCCGCTTGAACCGTGAACGGTTTTATTGGTCTATTTAAAGAACTTGGCGACCCGTTCATAGGCCGCGGGTTCGATCTCGTTGCGCGCCGGCCATTCTGATTTCGATTGCAACGGTATCGTCGCGTCGATGATCGCCACGGCGTCGCCGAGCCAGCCGCGGAAGCTTTGCACTTCACGGATGATCTCAATGTCTTTGTCCCAGTGAACGCGGGTCGCAACCGCCCACATGACTTCGCGCTCGTTGAAGGCGTCGACGTCCTCATCGACGATCACGGCGAGCTTC
>JAUYJC010000027.1 GCA_030688735.1 Deltaproteobacteria bacterium | reverse complement strand
TCTCGCCACCCAGAGTCGACTTGATATGGCGGTCGAGGATATCTTCGACGGAATGGGTCCGCTCGACATCGAGGAGCAGCGGTCCTTTCAAGCCGAGGCCGGCGTTGAAGCGCTCCATGAACGGCGCGAGCTTGCCCACTCGCTTGGCCAGCTCCATGTAAATCTCGACGGGATGCCTGGCTTCGGTTTCGAGTTCGACCACCGGCTGGCGCAGCGTGTAGTACCAGTGATCGCCGTTGATCCAGCCGCGCATGGAGTTCATCGGAAAATCGAGGCGCTGGGCGTGCTGGCGCAAAGGCAGGACGATATCGGCCAGTTCGGCGGTCTCGGTCAGCTTGTCGCCGAGAAATACCACCAGAGCGAACTTGCTCACCGCTTGGGCGAGCAGCGCCGGCTCCACGCCCGACATCATCATGTTGAAGTTGTTGAGCATCAACACTTCCGGCTTGTAATCGAGCAGATCGGGTCGCTGCACCATGCTGAGCCCGATCATGATCGTTCCCATGGCGCGCCCGGTGGGCAGCAGCTCGCGCAAGTTCACCGTCTCCGGATGGCTCGGGTGGCGCGGGGGATAGGAACGAACATCGCCCGGCCCGACCACCAAGCCATCGGCGCTCTCGCCGACGCGCAATTTCTCTCCCGGGCCGAGGATGTTGGTGCTCAGGCAGCCGCCCGGCACGTCCAGGGCGCCGACGATCAAATTGAGCATATGGACGCTCATGCAGGCCCACATGCCGAACTGATGCGAGGAAAGCCCGCGGCTGTCGCAGAAAGAGCAGACCGGACGGTAGGGCAGCGACTTGCCTTCCATCATCACCGTGCCGCCGATGTTCGCCGCCGCGCCGAACTCGCGCGCCAGGTGGCGAATCTTTTCCGGCGGCACCGTAGTAATCTTGGCCGCATATTCGGGCGCGAAGTTTTGCAAATGTTTTTTTAGCTTGGCGAACGCCGGCTCGCAGGAACGGCCTTCGGCTGAGAATTCCCCTTCAAGCGCGGGAGCCTCCGATTCATCGAACGGACGGGGGCGGCCGGCAAGCTCATCCCAAACCAGCGGCTTGCCGGAAACTTTCTCGCGCGCATAGTGCCCGTCGGCGCCGACCAGATAGGCCGCGTTGGTTTGGCTTTGGAGAAACTTCCGGTCGTAGACGCCCAGCTCGTTAATGAGCACGTGAATCATCGACAGCGCCAGCGCGCCGTCCGTGCCGGGGCGAATCGGCACCCATTCGTCCGCCTTGGACGCCATGGGACTGCAAATCGGATCGATCACGACCAGCTTCATGCCCCGGCTGCGCGCCTCGGCGATATCTTTTGCCGCGCGCATGGCGTCGTGGTTGACGGCGCCGCCGCGCTGCGCGCCGAAGAGCAATAGATAACGGCAGCGCGGCACATCGATCTCCACGTGCATCGTGCCGTTGATCAGATAACAGGCGTCGACGTGAGTCGCGAAAAACGGCCCGCCGGCGAAGTTGGGCGTGCCTACGCTTTTGGCAAAGGCATCGACGCATGTGCCAACCCAATCCGGCTCGCCCACGCCGCGCAGAATGACGAGTTTGCGCGGGTCTTCGGCCATCACCGTCGCCAGTCGCCCGCTCACGCGCTCCAGGGCCTCTTCCCAACTCGCTTCGCGCCACTGGGGATCGACGCCGATGCCCTTTTGCGGATTGGTCCGGATCAGGGGTCTTTGCGGGCGGGCCGGATCGTAAAGGCTCATGATCGCCGCCTGCCCTTTGGCGCACAGCTTACCGTCGTTGTGCGGGCTGCCGGCGAGTCCTGCCACCTTTACCACCACACCGTCCTTGCGGTGGACGGCAATGCCGCAGCAGTTGGAACAGACGCGGCACACGCTGGGTATCCAGATATCCTCGTCGGGCTGAGAAGTTGGCAACTCAACAAATGCGGTCTGACTCATGGTTTCACCCACCAGTTTTGGATTTTAATGACAAAAATTATTCTCTCGCCAAGATGCCAGTGAGACAAAATCCGAAATCCGAATATCGAAAGCGGCCCCGCGGACCGAAACAAACCGCCGCCAAGTAAACCCAAAACCGAAGAAAATCCAAAACACCGAATCCAGATTGAAGTTGTTTGAACATTTTCTGTTTATTTGAACATTTGAATTTGTTTCGAGTTTCGTGCTTCGGATTTCGTGCTTTCTCTTTTGGTCATTTGGAATCGTTTCGAATTTCGAATTTGTAGTTTTGTTGATCATCTCGGACGCGGCCGTTTTTCTTTCACGGCCGCGCGTCGCGCGGTTTTTCTTTTGGAGCCTTTAGGAGATAGCTCTTCACGGAAAAACTTGTAGGTTCTCGCCAGGGAGTCGGCTGCGGCCTTGCGTCTTTCCTTCGAGTCTTTCAAGAGCGGTGAGTCGACAAATCCGTGGCCCATTCCCTCGTACAAAACGATCTCGTGCTTTTTGCCGAAGCGTTGCAGGGTCTCTCTAAAAGCTTCCACTTCCTCCAGGGGCGTGGTCTCATCCTCGGTTCCGTAGTGGCCGAGAATCTTGCACGAGATGCCGCGCAATTCTTCGGGGTCGGGGAAAAGACTGTGGTGATAGATAACGCCGGCCTGAAATTCCCGTGTTCGCGCTAAGGCAAGCAGCGCCAGTCCGCCACCGAGGCAAAAACCCACCACTCCGAGTTTGCCCTGGGCTCCAACCCAGGGAAGTTTTCGCAGATACCGACAAGCGGCTACGATGTCTTCTACCGTTTGGTCAACGTCAAGAGACGTCTTGGCGAGCAGGGCGGTCACGCGGTCTTTCGGCAGTTGTCCATGAAGCAGGTCCGGCGACAACGCCACGAATCCGGCCCGGGCAAAATCTCGAGTAAGTTCCCTTTGCGTCCAGTTCAGTCCCCACATCGCAGAGAGAAGGACAACAGCCGGTCTTCTCTCGCTAACTGCGGGTCGAGCGAGGAAGCCGTTGGTAAACCCACTTTTGGCGTTGTACCCCGCGTGTAATGACACGATTTTCTCCGTCATGTCCTCGCCTCCTTAGGCAATGATTCTCTTGGTCCGATGTCGGTGCCTCTCCGAGTAGAGGAGCTAGGAAACCGCCCGCTACGGCTTTGGCCGGGCTGGATTTCCACCAGCTGGATTTCTTGGAGAGGTTTCGTCAGCTCAGGTTGACTTCCTCCTCTCCCAGGCTTTGCCTGGCGCGATAACGTTTCGTCTCATTGCGCGCCCTTCGGCAATCTCACTCATCGACAACACAACCTTTGATGCCCTCCTGAATTCCCCGATCCACTCGCGACTCATAATCTGGTAGCTCGTTGAGCAAGATGATGTCGTCATAGGTGCCGTGACCTCGTCCCATCACCCTTGCCTCAGGATGCGCGCCGTTGTGGTGAGCTATCGGGAGTCCGTACTTTTTCCAAATCTCATAGTAGTTGCGCATAAGCTCGATGGTCAGCTCTAAAGGAACCGACGGTTGTGGATGCTCGGAGACCAGATTGGAACCGGGTTCACGACGCCATTGATTAAAGCGGGGAAACACCCCGTGCCGCATCATGAAATCCATGCCCTCGGTCGTTGATTTGACGGCCTCCTTGACGGTCGCAAATCCATACGGCTTGGCCATTTCCAGCCCGCAGACGAAATTCGGCCGCACGTTGGTCTCGCCAAAGACATCCACCGACTCAACCATCCATTTCACCCAGTTATCCCAGCCGACACGGCGGCTCTTCCCTGGATTGATCCAGTCAAAGAGCTTTCTGTCCCACACCTCCATATTGGCATGGTGACAGTCCACGCCGGCCGCCCGATAACGCTTCATGGCCTCCTTGTCTTTAGCGTTGGTCTGCAAATTGATATAGCGTCTGCGCCCACCCCACTTGAGCGCTGAGGCGTACTCCAGGTAGAAGGTGTCCTCATCTTTTCCGTGCAGTGTCTTGAGAATCGTGCCTCCGGTAATAATAAAATCGATAGGCGGAGGAAATCCCACCTCCTCCGTCGCATCCTCCTCGATGGCGCGCGCTACTTCCACCATGTGCGCAACAGGCTTGACCGGGGCGTTGAAAGTAAAATCCTTCGACTCCTTCATCTGCCGGGCGTTGATGTTGATGTCGCAGAAGCGACACTCTTCGTCCGGCCCCCAGTACTGGCAGTTGCGAAAGACCGTGACAAAGTAGCCGTAGGCAATGATCTCATGATACGCGGTGCCGTCTTCGAACTTCCGCGCGTAGTACTTAAGCGGCTTGGGAAAAGAAACGTTGCAGATCTCTCGGCCTTTTAACAGGAGCTTCAACTGCCCGTCCACCACGTCGATCACATAGGGCGACTTGGAATCCAGAGTGGTCTGAACCGTCACAGGCCTGAGACAGTAATCTCCCCCGCGGATCGTGAACCACTCGGGAATCTTCCGGTGCTCCTTTCGCTTCATCTCCGTCATCGGCATAAGATCATAAGAAAAAAGGCGGTAGGATTTCACCAAGGATTGAGACGCGGCTTCCAGCGCCGCGTCGGTAAACCAGTGGCCGCCGCGAAGGAGATCTTGTTTAAGAATGACCTCGCGGGGAACGTCCGAATATCTGTCGAAATATGACTCGATACGACTCAATCCCCCGGGGCTTTCGATTTGTTCGGTTGCTTGCATACTTGCCTCCGTTTCTTCCCTTGCTTGGAGTCTAGAAAAATAACATCGAAACGTTTTTCCCCATTAGTATCTTCCTTTCAAGAGAGGAGCCCAGATACGATAGTGGCGTCCTCGATTTCTTCCAACCTTGATACAACGGAGAGCGCCTGCTCGATCTTTTCACGGCGTAGCGGTCTTGCAGAGAACCTCGCCATCTCTCTGAAATTTTCCTGGAGTTCATCGAGCGTGACAGGGTCTGAAGGGCTTCCTTTGGGATACTCAACTCGCTGAGAATATACTGTCCCGTCTCGCGTGACGATTTCGACCACCTGCGGCTTTACATCCAGGGGCCACTGCTCCAGTAGAGGATCGAGAACCGGCTTGACGCGCTCGGCCAAACTC
>JAUYJC010000016.1 GCA_030688735.1 Deltaproteobacteria bacterium | reverse complement strand
CGGGGAATCCAGAAAGCCGGCCGTAAACCAGCGCTCGAGCGTTGCTTGTACGACTGCTTCCATTCCCCCTTGCTCGGCCGCCTCGCCGCGCGCCCGCATGGCTTGCCGAGCCGCGGCCGGCAACGTGCATAGCGTATCGGCCAGCACGAGCGAGCGTACCTCTGTGGGATATTCGAGCGCCAGTACCTGAGCCACCATCCCGCCCAACGAGAGGCCGATGACATGAGCCGGTGCGAGCTTCAGCTCTTCGAGGAGCGCGTGCGCATCGTTCGCGAAGTCAACCAATGTATACGGCGGCGAGGCAATCGCCGACTCGCCATGCCCGCGAAAGTCCAGTCGCAATACCTGGAACTCCGAGCGAAGCGCCTCGACCTGAGACTCCCACCACGTCAGATCAAGGCCCACGGGATGCAGCAACAACACGACCGGCCCTTGCCCGTCGAGTTGATAGTTCAGTCTTATTCTGTTTGCCATTACGTTCATCGTTCGCTCGTCATTTGTTGTTTTTGGTCGACTCTCGCATCACAAACACATTTCTTCAGTGACACCGTCAAGCACTTGCCATCGCTAAGCGCTGACCTCCGATCTCTGATCTCCGACTTCTGCCCTCTGCCCTCTGACTTCTGACCCAACGTCACCGCCCCGCCTCACGCAGCAGCTTTCTCACCTTCTCCGGGCTCAACGGCACTTCCTTCACAGTGACCTTAAAAGGCGCAAGTGCATCCTCGACCGCGCCGGCGAACGCCGCAGCAGACGGAATCGTACCGCCTTCGCCGGCGCCTTTCACCCCGAGTGGGTTGAGCGGGCAGACCACTTCCATATGGGCGATCTTCGCCGTGGGCACCTCCTTTGCCGTCGGCAGGAGGTAGTCCATAAAGCTGGCGGTAAGGAGTTGGCCATTATCATCGTAGATCAGCTCCTCGTAGAAGCAATTGCCGATACCGTGCGCCACTCCGCCCTGGATTTGGCCCTCGACGATCATCGGATTGATCATCCGGCCGCAATCATGGGCGACGGCATAATCCAAAATTCTCACATCGCCCGTGCGCACATCGACTTCCACGGTAATCACGTGTGCCCCGCTGGCGTAGGCTGCCTGGCTCGGGCTAAAGTAATTGGTAGCCAGAAGACCGGGCTGGACACCAGGCGGCAGCGTGAAGCCTGGCCGCGCACCCGCAGCCGTCAGTGCGAGCGCACCCAGAGTGATCGATCTGGCCGGAGCGCCGCGCACAAACACGCTCCCCTGCGCCAATTCCAGATCGTCCTTGTTCGCTTCGAGCAGATTCGCCGCGATATCGAGAGCCTTCTCGCGCACCTCGCGCGCCGCCAGCGCTATGGAGTTGCCGGCGGTGACCGCGATCCGACTCGCGAACGTGCCAATGCCGAACGGTATCGCGCCGGTATCGCCGGTGACGACAGTCACGTCATCGACATTGATTCCCAGCTCGTGGGCGGCGATCTGGGCCATCGTGGTGACATGTCCCTGGCCCTGGGGCGTTGCGCCGGTAGTGACCAAGACCTTCCCCGACGATTCGATCTGGACGATCGCCCCTTCATAGGGCCCAAGGCCGGTTCCTTCGACATACACGCCGATGCCCACGCCAATGTATCGTCCCTCGGAGCGAGCCCTGGACTGTTCCCGGCGGAATGCATCGTATCCAATTAGATCCTGCGACTTCCGTAGGCAGGCGGGGTAGTCGCCGGAGTCATAGATCACCTGCGCCCCATCGCGGTAGACCAGTCCCATCGCGTAGGGCATCTCCTCCGGCTGGATAAAATTGCGCTGACGGATTTCAGCGGGATCCAGTTGCAGCTCACGCGCGGCCAGGTCCATCATTCGCTCCATTACGAAGACAGCCTGGGGACGGCCCGCTCCCCGCACCGGAGTGACAGGAACCTTATGGGTGTAAACCACCTGCATGTCGACCTGAAACGCTGGAAGCTTGTACGGGCCGGGGATGGTGGTGGCGCTGATCCAGGGATCGACGATCCCCCATGGCACGTAGGCGCCGGTGTCGAAGACAACCGTGCCGCGAAACGCCAGGATTTTTCCCTCCCGTGTCAGCGCCATTTCCGCGTCGTGGTACAGATCCCGTTCCTGATTGGTCGCAAGAAAATGCTCGCGGCGATCCTCTGTCCATTTGACCGGGCGACCGAGCGCCCGCGCCGCGAACGGGACCAGTCCTTCCTCGGGATAAAAGATCGCTTTCGGTCCGAAACCACCGCCGACGTCGTGAGGGGCGATCACCCGGACCTGCCGCTCCTCCATTCCAAGCATCTCGCTGGCGAGCCGCCCGATCAAATGAGGCGCCTGAGTCGCGGACCACATCGTGATCCGGTTCGCGCGCCGATCGTACTCGGCCAGCACCACGCGGCCCTCCATAGCTTGACCGGCGCCGCGATGAATCTTGAACTGATGTCGCAGGACGAGGTCGGCTCGCGCAAAGCTCTCTGCAACAGCGCCGAAACCCAGGGTAAAGCGCGATGCCAGATTGTTAGCAATCTCCGGATACACGAGCGGCGCGCCATCTTTGAGCGCCTCCAGAGCGTCCGCAGCAACCGCCAGCGGCTCGTAGGCAACTTCGATCAGCTCCAGCGCATCCTCGGCTACGTAGCGATCGTCCCCCACGACAAACGCCACGGGCTCGCCCACGTAGCGCACTTCGTCATGCGCCAGCAGCAGTTGGGTCCGTGCGACGAGGAGGGGATTGGGCTGCAAAAGGGGGATCGCCTTACCGGCAGCGCCGAGGTCAGCGTGGGTAAATACCGCAACAACGCCGGCCAGCGCCTGCGCGGCCGAGACGTCGATCGAGCGGATCTTGGCGTGGGCATGCGGGCTGCGCAAGACAGCCGCGTGCAGCATGTTGGGCCGCTTGAGGTCGTCGGTGAAGCATCCCTGGCCCGTGAGGAGAGGCAGATCCTCGCGCCGCTCGACCCTGGTGCCGAAGAGTGCCCGGCTCATGGCGTGCGCTCCCGGCGCAGTTGGGCGGCCACTTCTAGGACCGCGGCCACAATACCGCTATAGCCGGTACACCGGCAGAGATTGCCGGCGAGCGCCGTTCGAATCTCATTCTCGTCTTCAATATCGGGCCGCGTATTGAGCAGATCGACGATCGACATCAGGAAGCCCGCAGTACAGAATCCACACTGGAGCGCGTGATGCTTGTGAAACGCGGTCTGGATCGGGTGCAACTCGCCCTTGGGGCCGGCTAGCCCTTCCACGGTTTCAACCCGGCGCCCATTTGCCTGAACCGCCAGTACCAGACAGGAGCGGACGGCGGCCCCATCGAGAAGAATCGTACAGCTTCCGCAGACTCCATGCTCGCAGCCCAGATGCGTGCCGGTCAGATCCAGGTCCTGGCGCAGGAAATCGGCCAGCGTGCGGCGCGGCTCAACCTGACCGCTGTGCTGCCGACCATTGATCGTGAGTTGAATGGTTCGTTTTTCCGCCATCTCAATTAAATACTAACCAGGGAATTGTCAAACAGAATGAGTTTAAGAAAATTTATCGCGCCAAGCATGTCCTGAGTCTAATCGAAGGGCACGCCAAGAACGCAAAGAAAGAACCTTTGTCATTTCGACCCCTTCGACAAAGCTCAGGACAAGCTGCGGGAGAAATCCTTGTTTCGAGCAAAGCGAGAAATCATCTTTCTTAGATCCCTCGCATTCGCTCGGGATGACGGCCCTCGGGCCGTCACCTTGGCGTCCTTTGCGCTCTTTGCGCGAGACACAGTCTTATTCGGAGTTCCCTTCATTTCAAAATTTCAACTATGTTTGGCTAGCATTCTGGGAACGCGCGGCCGCGGACTGAAGCGCTCGCTCGGCGAGCACAGCAGCCAACTCGCGCCTGTATTCTGCGCTGGCGTGGATATCCGGCTCTGCCTCGAAGCTCGCCGCGGCGCGCTCGGCAAAGGCGTTCATCGCCTGCGGCGTGAGCGGCTCACCGCGCAATACGCCCTGCTCGTCTGAGCACAGGATCGGGACCGGCCCGACACCGGTAAACACCAGCCGTGCCTCGGCGCAGCGCTGCGCCGGATCTTGCTCGACGATTGCGGCGACACCCACGAGCGCAAAGTCGCCGTGGCGCCGGGCGAACTCGGCAAAAGCGTAACCGGTTCGGGGCCGCGCCGCCGGGAAGCGGGCCTCGACGAGCAGCTCGTCCGGCACCAGCGCGGTCGTGAGATACGAGACGAAAAACTGCTCCGCGGGGACAGTGCGAGTGCCACGCGCGCTCTGTATCCGCAGCTCGGCGCCCAGGGCCAAGGCAACGGCGCCAAGCTCGGCTGCCGGGTCGGCATGGGCAAGGCTCCCCACGACCGTGCCGCGGTTACGAATCTGGAAGTGGCCGATGAATGGCAGTGCCTCGGCCAGCAGGGGACAGGTGGCTGTCACCAGCGCGCTTAGCTCGGCAGTTCGCTGGCGCACGAGCGCGCCGACGGCAAGCCAGCCGTCTTCCCGATGGAGATAGTCCAACTCCTCGACGCCGTTGATATCGACTATGGCTGCGGGCCGTGCCAGGCGAAAGTTGAGCAGCGGCATCAGGCTTTGCCCGCCAGCCAGCACTTTGGCATCGTCTCCGAAATGGCGCAGCAGGCTCAAAGTCTCCGCAACCGTCGCAGGAGCGTGATACTCAAACGGGGGCGGCTTCATAGGCGTAGATTCTTATCTCAAAAATGTTGAACAGAACGACTTCAAGAAAATTTATCCCGCCAAGCATGTCCTG
>JAUYJC010000015.1 GCA_030688735.1 Deltaproteobacteria bacterium | reverse complement strand
ATTTAGAGACGCTCTTACGCGTCATCCCAACCGCCTTCATAATTGCGGCGATGTTTTCACCGGCGTGGTAGAACCACAAAACCTGCGCTCGCTGCACATCCCGCTGCGATGCTGTCCGGGATCTGCGCAGTTGATCAAGCAGTGTGACTTCCTCTGGCGTCAGCACTAATTTGGAACGAGTCGATTTTCTAGCCATGCCGGCAGCATAACACACGGCATAGCTAATAGATATGGTTCAATGAAACGATATACTAGTGCATCCGAGGTGTCTTTCATCGCGTGACCTCCCGGTATGTTGTTCGGCCATATCCGTTACTCGCAGGCCATTGGCGTTTCGTTCGATGATCGATAGAAGTCTTATCGCTCGCGTTACGGGCTTGGTCCGTAACATAAGCGTCTCTTACTCTCGGGCACCATCGAGCCGCCGCAGCAAAGGCCACTGGCGGGTGATCTGATCGTTTCGGGGCGTCGCCGCGTTACGCGTCCGCAGCCTATCAAAAGCCGCGCTTTGAGCAAAGATTTTAAAACTGGGTGGGGAAAGACTAAGCGACGGGGAACTGAACGCGTCTTTGGATTAGCCCCACACTTGCCGCGCCGTCTCGACGACAATCTCCAGTTTGCGCTTCTGATCATCCTCGGTGATTAGATTGCCGACGACATCCGATGAAAAACCGCATTGGGGGCTGATTGCCAGCTGATCTAGCGGCGCGTACTTGCTCGCCTCGTCGATGCGGCGTTTGAGATCGTCGATCTTCTCCATCTGCGGCACTTTCGTGCTCACCAATCCCAGGACGACGACTTTTCCCTTGGGCAGGAAACGGAGCGGCTCGAAGCCGCCGGCGCGCGGGCTGTCGTACTCGAATAGAAAACGATCGTGCTTGAGCTCGTTCAACAACCTCTCGGCGATGTCGTCGTAGGTACCTTCGCGGTGCCACATGCTGCGCTGATTGCCGCGGCAAAGGTGAATGCCGAAGGTCACGTCATCGAAGCCTTCTAACAAACGATTATCGGCTTTGAGCGAGCGAGAGAAGTTTTCTTTGGGATCCTCCCCGCGCTCGCACATCGCCTGGAGCGACGGCGGATCGACATAGGCGGTGTAACCCGGCGCATCGATCTGCACATAGCGACAGCCGGCCTGCGCCAGCCCGGAGATAATCTCTCGTTCTACCCTCACAACGTCGGCCATGAATTCGTCCATGTCCGCGTAAACGGCCCTGGAGTTTTGCCAATCGAACCGTTGGGAAATCCGGTCCGGACCGATCAAGGCAACCTTTCCCGGCTTTCGCGCCACCTGACTCAAAAATCGATACTCTTCAACCGGCACGTTGCGCGCGAGACCGAGCCGCGCCACCACGGGTCGCCGCTGGGAAACGGCCGTCCCTTTGACCTCTCCGCCATTCGGAATCTCCCAGCGCTGAAGCGGCCTGCTCCCTTCAACCCGATGCTCATAAAAATCCAAAGTGGCCCGACCCGCGTCGTAGCCCGACACCGATTCACCAAAACTGTCTTGAAAGTTGAGCCGTCGATACTCGCCGTCGGTCACGACGTCTAAACCTAATTGTTCTTGGAGCCGAACCGCCTCGCGAATCCCTTCGTCCTCCGTGATGCGCAATTGGTCTAGCGTGATTTTCCCGTCATCGTACGTGACACGCGCCTCTTTCAACCGCGCCGGACGCAAAAGACTCCCGACGACGTCGTTTCTGATTCTTGCCAGCTCTTTCATAGTCCGGATTCCTGACCTTTCGGCGAAACCATAACCGATGCGGGAACACAGCACAACCGGGGAAAATAAAAGCTGGGATCTTGCGCGGTATTGTTTTTACGAATCTCGAAATGCAGATGCGGTCCGGTGACTCTGCCTGTGCTGCCGACCGTGGCAACCACCTCGCCGCGGGAGACCCCTTGCCCCTCGCGCACAAGGTTGGTCTGGTTGTGCGCGTAGATGGACACGATCCCGTCCGCATGGCGCACGATGACAATGTTGCCGTAACCCTTTAGCTGATCGCTGTATATAACCTCGCCCTTTTCGATGGCTCGAATCGGAGTGCCCTCGGGCGCCCCGATATCGACGCCGTCGTGGAAGGTAGCGCCCCGCGGGCCAAAACCCGAATTGATCGTGCCGTTGACGGGCCACAGGAATCTTTCCACCCCGGGTCCGGCTGGTTCAGGTAGGGTCGGTGCTTCCGAAGGCGACTCGACGGGCGTGATGATGTTGACCGGGAGTTGTCGCGTCGCTCCCGGGACAAGAATCCGTTGGCCGACGCGGAGCTGGCCCGGGTCTCGGATCCCATTGAGCCGGGCCAAGGTTTCGTGGTTTACGTCGTAAGCCTTGCCAATGCGAAATAGATTTTCGCCCGGCCGAACGACATGATAAATCCCCTGGGGCTTCTTCGGCGGAGGACCGGCGGTGCGGGGCGCGCAACCGATCGATGCGCAGAGGCACGCAACGATCACAAGATCGCGCAGCATGCATGCGGTTCGAATTTCCCATTTCGAGCTTCGCGTTAACCCGAATCCCTGAACTCGAAACCCGAAACCGATTCTAAGCCCGCCAGCCGTACTTCCCCCAAAGTTTTACGAACCGGCACTCGCCGAGCCGTTCTTCTTCGCAGCCAGTGGCGCTGCGCGTTATCCTCATCAGCTCCTGGGACTGCTCGTCGCCCACCGGGATGACCAATCGGCCACCGACGTTTAGCTGATCGAGAAGCGGCCTGGGCACCGCCGGCCCGCTCGCCGTGACGATAATAGCGTCGTAGGGCGCATGCTCGGACCAGCCGATGGTGCCGTCGCCGACGTGGATGGCAACGTTGTGATACTCGATTCTGTCTAAAACCGCTCTCGCCTTGCGCGCCAGCGCGCGAATCTTCTCCACGGAAAAAACATTAAAACAAAGCTCGGCGAGCAAAGCCGTCTGGTAACCCGACCCCGTCCCCACTTCGAGGACCCGTTCTCCGCCCCGCAGGTCAAGAGCCTCCGTCATCCGAGCGGCCATATAAGGCTGGGATAGAGTCTGCTTTTCACCGATGGGTAGCGCGCTGTCTTCGTAGGAGCGATTGGCGATGCCGGCATCGACGAAGAAATGGCGGGGAATCTTGCGCATCGCTTCGATCACCCGCAGATCCTTGATCCCGCGCCCAATGATTTGCTCCTGAACCATTTTCTCTTTGGCCCAGGCGAAGTCGTTTGAGACGGTCTGCGACGCTATCACTTGTTGATGGATAAACGGATGATGGGGGCGAACGGATTTGGACCTAGAACCACTCGCACCCCGGGGACTTTAGCTAGAATCAGCTCCCTTGTCAGGTCGGATACCACACGAGTACGACGCGTTAGGATGTTATCATAGCACACACCGGTTTTCGAGGGGATTTTTCAACTCCCCAGCACCAGTCCTCTTCCCGTATGGATGGATTGACTACAGGTTCGCTCACCGGAGGCGGCGGGATTGAAAGGTAGGGAGACCAAGAGCCTTCTGAAAAACTATGTTGGCGGGCGGGTCAATACGAGGCGAGCGGTTTTCGTTATCCGTGTTCGTGACTCGTGTTCGCAATACGAGCACGATTGCCCACGAGGCGATTGAGCGCAACGACAGACTTTGCGAAAACTCCGCTCATGGTTCGACAGTCTCACCACGAGCGGGAGGAATTCATTTTTTATCCGTTCGTCCTGAGCAGCTTGTCGAAGGACGAAGAGATCTGGTTCGGGTCAGCGCCATTCCCGGCCTAACTCGCCGCGGCCCGCACGCCGTCCAGGTGTGCTTGTTTCCCTGACTCACCTGACGGCTTGGCGATGAACCGTTTGATCGACTCATCGCTGGCGAAGATCTTCTGAGCGCGCTGGGTATCCACCTCGATGGCGATGATGTGCGGGTCTTCGGTCCTGGCCGCTTTGAAAACGCCGTTGTGAATCATCCGCCGCACCGATAGCCGATTATCGGCCGATGGGTTCATATAATGCACAAGGTCCGTCTTGTACCGATGCAGCAGGAAAAAATGCATCAGGGTCATCAACCGGCGATTACGATATTTCTTGAACGTGTATTGATCTTTCACCGCAAGTACTTTTCGCCCCTCTCGATCCCGATCGACCCTAAAGGTAATTTCGGCGAGCTTATCGCGGGGTTCATCGAAGACGTTCAGCATCATCTCCTCGGAACCGGCAAAGCGCTCCTTGAGCTCGACGTTCAGCCCTCCCTGGTCATAGAGACCTTGGATCTTCCAATAATCCGCCCACATGCGCAGCCATCTCTCGAGCACGCTAGTGGGGACTTCAACGGCTTTACGGTGCTGGGTCTCGGTGGATTTTCCACCCATGGATGACGTGGTGAGCGACGCCCCCCGAGCCGCGCGACGAAACCGATCCGCCCAGTCGCCGCCGACAAACGTCTGCGGAAACTGCGCTGGGTCATGGGCCAGCCGGAGCGAGCGCTGTACCAGCCTGACAAAACCCAGCACTCCCTCTTCTCTCAGTGCCCGCGCCAGCCGGCCGTTGGACAGGGCCTCGGTCTGATGGCCGCCGTAGGTAATGAAGTTGAAGACGTAGCCCATCTTGCCGAGCTCAGAGGCAAAGACGCGGATTTGGTCGTCGGTAAATCCCCAGGCGTCCCAATTCCACGAGGGCGACAAGTTATAGGCCAGCATCTTGTGCGGGTAAACGGCATGGATGGCATTGGCCCATAATTTGTCATCCTCCAAGTCAGGCTTGGCTGTTTCACGCCATACCAAATCACTGAAAGGCGCCATAGCCAATCCCCTCTGAATCGCCATCTCCCGCCCGCCGGTGATCTGATAAAAGCCTTCCGGCGTCCGTGGCAGATCCCAATCCCAGAAAACGTCGATGCCCATGGATCGCGCCGACTCGCGAGCTTCCTGGTGGGAAACGCCGTTGGCCAACTTCCTCCATCGCTCCACCGACATCGGACGTTTGCCGGAGGTTGGTGTCCGGGTCTGCATCGCCTCCGCAACCGCGTCGGCAAAAGTTTTAAGACCGGCCTTTTGGGCCCACCTTTGACGGACCGACGCCAGGACATGATTCACCGTATCTTCGGTGACTTTCTTGATCAGGACTTCCAGCGCCGCCAGTTGCTCGCGGGCGTCGCGTTGGCCGGCTTTTTGTTGACGAACACGCTGGCGAGTCTTCTTGAGCGCTTCGAACTCTTTGCCGATCTTCTTGATTCCTTCATTGATCAGCGCCGCGAGCCGCTCCTGTTTGAGCCACTCCTCGGCATCTCGATAGGCTCGTTGTGAAATCTGGTGCAGCAAATGGCCGTTAATCTCTTCAAATCCCTCTTGGTAAAATCTTCTAATCACCGCCAGGTTGACATTCTTGAACGCCACGATTGGATTCGTCGCGCCGTACACGAACGGATGATCCCGCTCGTCATCCACGCTATCGATGTTGGTCGCATCGTTGGAATCGGTTCGCGCCACGATCACGCCCGGAATCTTCATGACGTCGAACTGGAGCCGGGCCGTGTTGAGCCGGGCTATCGATTCCGTGGTTGAAACCAGCACCTTCTGGCCCTGATGCCCGCAGACCTTGCAGCCCGCCCGCTGGTCCTCGATGTGAATCGAGCCGATTTTGCTTTCGACGAATTTTTTGACGAGATTGCGGATATGATGCTCGCCGCCGTGACCCGTGTCGCCGTCCGGAATGATCAGTGGCGGGTTGAAGGCGACGGCTGGATTTTTCTTGCGCTGCGCCGAGGTCATTCTGATGCGATTGGACCTTTGCACCTCGTCTTGATGCAGCAACGCGCGCACCCATGACGCACCTTCTTTCGGAACCCGGTCCAGGGCGTAATTGGCCAGGTCGGCGCCGGGATCCTCGCTGTCAGACCCTTTTGCCGAAGTCGCCCAACCGCCGAGATAGAGAACCTTGATTCCCTCCATGACAGCTCTGACCGCTCCGGTGGGCGAAAACGGACCGTAGGTTATCTCTTGTTTCTTTTCTTTGAAGAGCGTCTGTAAATAGTCATACAGCTTCACTGCCGCCTGCTTGGCAACCGTGTGGTCTTCGTGGAGGCTTCCCCGCAGCGCGACGACCTCATAGGGCGTATGCAGGCGGGTGATCTGGCGAAACCTCTGGCTCTGGAACCATGCCTCCGTCTCACGCAATTCCTTGGCCCACTCAACGGCTTCTGCATCGCGCCGGGTATCCAGCGGAATAACATTATTCATTAATCAAACCTCACCGGTATATTTTTTATTGAAAAGGAGGGTATCCAGACACTTTTCTTCACGGGTTCATATAGCACGAAGCCTTACCTATTTCCAACCATGAACCGCACGACCAACGAAAGAAGCCGCGCTCGATAAACCTTTGCTTAATCCTAAACCTGCCCGTGCCAAAACGCGCCCGATTCGGTCTTGAGAATTAATGGAAACAAAGAATTCGTTGAGAAAGAAAGGAATGGTCGGGGCGAGCGGATTTGAACCGCTGACCACACGCACCCCAAGCGTGTGCGCTACCAGGCTGCGCTACGCCCCGACGGGGTATTGAACTAGTCGGAATGTAACACTCGCCCCGTATCAAATCAATTTACCCGGAACCCAAGTACCCTGGCACCGATGCCATCGGCCGCGAGGCGCTTGCCAAGCGCCGTGAAATTCACTAGCTTGGCCTTGGAGGTTATCGATGTTTGGCATCGGCATGCCGGAACTGCTGTTGATCTTGGCGTTGGCGCTTATCGTTCTCGGTCCCAAAAAACTTCCCGAGCTAGCTAAGACGCTAGGCAAAGGATTGGCCGAGTTTCGCCGCGCAACCGACGAAATCAAGGACGAGTTCCGGCAGATGGAGCATGAGATCGACGAATCGTCCACAACCGCCACCGCCAAGAACGATCCGGTTGTGGAAAAGCCCGCAGACTCCCCTCCCCCGGCAAATTCACCCGACTCCACCGAGAAAAAGTGAGCAAAAGCCAAGGTCACGGCCAGCCGGCCGATGCCCAGATGCCTTTTACCTCGCATCTGGGCGAACTTCGTTCGCGCCTCGTTAAATCCTGTCTGGCGATCGCCGTCGCGTTCATCGGCTGCTTCGCCGTGGTGGAGGAAATCTTTTTCGTGCTCGCCGCGCCGCTGCGGCGCCTCTCCATCGACGGGCTGACCCTCATCGGCACGGGAGTGACCGAAGCTTTCTTCACCAAGATGAAGGTGGGATTCGTCGCCGCCGTCATCGTTGCGCTGCCGGTGCTCTTGTGGCAGGGCTGGCAGTTCATCGCCCCGGGGCTCTATGAGCATGAGAAACGCTACACGCGCAGTTTCGTCCTGTTCGGCTCGCTGTTTTTTCTCGCCGGCGCGGCCTTCTGCTATGAAGTGGTCGTGCAGCTGGGTCTGAACTTTCTCCTCCGCAGATACGCGGCGCTGGGCGTGCAACCGATGATTCAGGTCGGCGCTTACCTGTCCGTCGTGTCCCGGCTGGTTTTGGCGTTCGGGGCGATGTTTCAATTGCCGGTGGTGATTTTTTTTCTCGCTCGCGTGGGATTGATCGATCACCACTTTCTCATAAGGCACTACCGCTACGCTATCATCCTCATCGCCCTGCTCGCCGCGGTCCTGACGCCGCCAGATCTCGTCGCTCAATTATTATTGATGCTGCCCCTCGCCGTACTCTACGGGATCGGCATCGGGGTGGCTTACTTTGCCCGCCAAAAGAGCGAGCCGTAAAAGATCTCACCGCGGAGACGCAGAGGGCGCGGAGTAAAGAGTTTTAAATGAAGAACCCCGCCGCAAGCAGCGGGGTATCAGAAGGAATCGACCAGCTAATCGCAGCAAGCTGCGGGGAATTAACCCCGTAGAGATTAAACAATACTCCGAACTCTGCGAACTCTGTGCCTCTGTGGTGAAATAACGATTGCTGCTTTGGTGGCGGCTTTGTCGCGCTAGGTCCTTCGTGGTGATTAGAAAAACCAAGAGCTGCAGGATGGGCGGAGCTAAGCGATACCCATCGCCTCGTTGAGGCGCACGATAAATCCTAAGAGGCTTTTTCCGGGGCAGGTGGCTTGTTGTTTTCGACGGCTGGGCTGTCATCGTTGACGAAAGCACATGCGGCAAAGACCGTGGTCCACAGGCCGTCCTTGTTGCCGATGGCGGATTGGGTGATATTGGAGGTGCGCACGATCTTCTCCGACATTTTGAAAAGCTGTTCGCGCTCGTCCCACGCCGTGTCGGGATTGAACTCGATGCCCAAGGTCGTCGCCAGCATGCTCGCCGCCAAGTCTTCGGCGTACTCTCCCGCTTTCTCATCGGTCTCGCCGAACGAATGATGCTCCGACAGATAGCCGTGCTGGGTTTCATCGGACGGGATGGCAACGCCCACCGACGCCGCCACCAGCCGGTTCGGCTCGTTGGTGCTCTCACGGTCATAGACGCAAAAAACGATTTCACCGGGACGGAGAAGCTTGACGCCTTCTTCCTTGGAAATGCGCTTGCAATAGGGCGGATAGATGCTGGAGACGAGAACGAGATTGCAAAAGGCCAGTCCGGCGGAGCGCAGAGCCAACTCGAAGGACGCCAGTTTTTCCTTATGGACGCCCACCCCCTTAGTGAAAAAACATTTTTTTGGAATCACTGTCAGCGTCTATAACATGAAAAAATTTCTCTAACAAGAATTGTTCGCAAAAATCTTTGCAAAAACCCAGACCAGACCGCCCGGATCAAACTCCGAGTGTGGCGGACAACGATCTGTTCGCTGATGATCACTTGCGCGCTGCACGCAGCTCGATCGTTTGGGACGATTGGAACCCTTGAAACGGGCGGGGCTGAGGTGGTGTTGGGCAAGGTGAACGATTAGAACAGGCTTCAGTATTATGGTGGACGGCTGGAACCAGTACATTCTTGCGCCGCGTTATTAAGTTAAGCAATTAGGGCACGTGAGGCACCGCCCCTGTCAGGATGCGCCTAAACATGAGTGCAATACCCTGCTTTGCTCAGCACTCTATATTTACAGTGGAATATTCCCATGCTTCTTGGGAGGATTGTGCAGTTGCTTGTTTTTGAGCATCTCCAACGCGCGGATCAACGTTGGGCGAGTTTCCTCGGGGTAAATCACGGCGTCGATGTAACCCGACTCCGCGGCCTTGAAAGGATTAGCGAAGGTCTCGCGGTAATGGTCTATCATTTCGGCCTTTGCCTTGGTGGGATCATCGCTCTTTTCCAACTGGTCGCGAAATACGATATTGATGGCTCCCTCCGGCCCCATTACGGCGATCTCCCCGGTGGGATAGGCGAGGTTGATGTCGCCGCGCAAATGTTTGCTCGACATCACGATGTAGCCGCCGCCATACGCTTTGCGCGTCACCACGGTCACCTTCGGGACTGTCGCTTCCGCGTAGGCGTAGAGCAGCTTCGCGCCGTGGCGAATGATGCCTTGGTACTCCTGCACCGTGCCGGGGAGAAAACCGGGCACGTCGACGAAGGTCACCACGGGAATATTGAAGCAATCGCAGAAACGAATGAAGCGCGCGGCCTTAACCGACGCGTTGATGTCCAGACAGCCTGCCAGGGCCGCCGGTTGGTTGGCCACGATGCCGACGGGCCGACCGCCCAAGCGGGCGAAGCCGACAAGAATGTTCCGAGCGTACTTTTGCTGCACCTCGAAAAAACAACCCTCATCTACGACCGCCGCGATCAGATCCTTCATATTGTACGGCTTGTGCGGATTCTCCGGCACCAAGTCCCTAAGACGCTTGTCGCGGCGCTGCGGATCGTCGTCGGTGGGCCGAAAGGGCGGCTGTTCCTGATTGTTGCTCGGCAGGAAACTCAGCAGTTCCCGGATCATCAGCAGGCAGTCTTTCTCGGTGGCCGCGGTGAAATGAGACACGCCGCTCTTCGTGCTATGGGTGTCGGCTCCGCCCAGCTGTTCCTTGGTTACCTCTTCGTGAGTCACGGTCTTGATCACGTCCGGTCCGGTGATGAACATGTAGCTGTTGGTCTTCACCATGAACACAAAGTCCGTGATGGCGGGCGAGTAGACCGCGCCGCCGGCGCATGGCCCCATGATGGCGGAAATCTGCGGCACGACGCCCGACGCCATCACGTTGCGTTGAAAAATCTCGCCGTATCCGGCGAGGCTCATCACTCCTTCTTGAATCCGCGCGCCGCCGGAGTCATTGATGCCGATGATCGGCGCGCCGTTTTTTACCGCCATGTCCATGACCTTGCAGATTTTTTCCGCCACCACGCCGCTCAAGCTGCCGCCGAAGACGGTAAAATCCTGCGAATAAACATAGACCAGCCGGCCGTCGATGGCGCCGAACCCGGTCACTACGGCGTCACCGAGAAATTTTTGCCGGTCCATTTCAAAATCCCGGCAATCATGGGTACGCAAGCGGTCCAGCTCGACGAAGCTGCCGCTGTCCAACAAAAGGTCGAGGCGCTCCCGCGCCAGCAGCTTGCCCTGCTCGTGCTGGCGCCTGGCGCGTTCTTCGCCTCCGCCCGCTTCGGCGCGCTGGTTAAGGTCGCGAAGCTTGTCGAAGTTGTCGGTGATTGCCATTGAGAAAATGTCCTTAGCCGTGGGCTCAGAATTGGGTCAATTACGAGTGAACGCATCATAGCAAAAGTGCCTGGGCAGTCAATAGAATTTGCCCGTTCCGCCGACGCTCCTTGCTTGCAGTTCGACGGCGAAGTTGCTAGTTTTTTATCTCTGCCGACGAATGAATCCGTATCCTCCCCGATAAATGGTAAAACGCCAATGACGACAGCCCGAAGCGGCCAGCCTACCGCCAAAGAACGCCTCTCCTTCGAGAATCAGAAGAGCGATCTGAGGGGCAATCAGGCGCTTCTTTTAGTTTCGGCCAGCGAAGGCGACGCCAACATGCTTTATGCCACCGGGTTCTTTGTTCCCGACCCGTTCATTTTCTTTCAGCACAAGCAGAAGAAATACGTCGTCATGAGCGACCTGGAAATCGACCGCGCCAAGAAACAGGCCAACGCCGACCGGGTGCTGTCACTATCGCTTTGCCAGCGCAAGCTGCGCAGAATGGGCCGGACGCCGGCGATGATCGATATTCTCGACCTCTTGTTCCGCGAGCGGTCCATCCGGCGCCTCGTCGTTCCCGCCAATTTCTCCGCGCTCTACGCCGATCAGCTACGAGCCAAGGGCTACAGCGTGCAGATCAAGCGCGATCCCTATTTCGCCGAGCGGGAAACCAAAAGCGGCGCCGAGGTGAAACACATCGCCGAATCGCTCCGCGTCGCGCGCCTCGGCCTCGAGGCCGGCATCCGCACGCTCAAACGTACCAAGATCAAGCGCGACGGTTACTTGTATCTCAACGGTGCGCGCTTGACGTCCGAAACTCTCAAAACCGCCGTAAATACGACGATCATGGCCCAGGGCTGGCTGCCCAGCCACACCATCATCTCGTCGGGCAATCAATGCGTCGATCCCCATCACGAGGGCAGCGGCCCGATCAAAGCGCACAGCTCGATCATCTTCGATATTTTTCCGCGCTCCCAGAAAAACGGCTACTTCGGCGATATGAGCCGGACGGTGGTGCGCGGGCGGGCCTCCGACAAGTTGAAAGAGATCTACGCGACGGTCCAAGCCGGCCAGCAGATCGGCTTCGACATGATTCGCGACGGCGTCAACGGCAAAGCGGTCCATCAAAAAATTCTCGAGCTTTTTTCGGCCCGGGGCTTTTCCACGGGAAGAGTCAACGGCCGGATGCAAGGCTTCTTTCACGGCACCGGCCACGGCCTGGGCCTGGATATCCACGAGCCGCCGCGCATCGCCCCGGTGGACGGGACGCTCAAAACCGGCCACGTGGTGACTGTTGAACCGGGGCTCTACTATCTCGGCGTCGGCGGCGTTCGCCTCGAAGATGTCGTCGTGGTTACCGCCAAGGGCAATCGCAACATCACCGACTGTCCGCAGTTCCTAGAGATATGAGGATGCGTGAAAAAGTCCGTTCATGGTTCGACAGGTCTCACCACGAACGGGATGGTGTAGATAAACATTCAAGTACTTAGCTGTTCGTTCCTTCGATAAACTCAGGACTGGCTCTGATCTCGTCGAAGGGCGGACGGCTATTTTTTCACACCCCCTGAGAATTTCAACCTAGATTGCGAGACGTTCTCTGTCCGCGCATGGACGACAAAAAGACCGAAGTGCTGCTCGCCGACCTGGACAGTTCGGACAAACCGACGATCCGCGCGGCGGTCGATAAACTCATTCCGCTCGCCGCCGCGGCGCCCGCGCTGGTGGACGAATTGAGTCACCTGCTCGACGATTCACGAGGCAAACATCGATGGCCCGCCGCGTACATCCTGGCGCATCTTCCCCATCCCTCACAGCAGGTCTTCGAAATCTTGCTGAATACGCTCGACCATCCGGACCCTGACATTCGCTGGGCGGTCATGCTGCTATTAGTTCGCCTGGCCAAGACCGACGGGGGCATCGCCGGTCTTCTACTCGATTTGCGTGAGACCGGAACCCCAACCCAGAGGAGAATGGCGCTTTACGGCATCCGCGATTTAAACTTAACTGACGCCGCCGGCTTGCAGGCGTTGCTTGACTCCCTACGCGACGACGACCCCACGGTCCGGGTCGCCGCGGTCACCAGCCTGAAAGGGAGATTGGGGATCGATTCCGGCGGCAGGAAAATGCTCTACGACCTTTTCGTGAACGATCGGGATTTAAGAGTGCGCAATGCCGCCGCCGTCACCCTGGCGCAGTTAGGATCGCCATCTGAAGAGTTCTTAGCGGCGCTGAAAATGGCGGAAGCGAGCGAGCATGCTCAACTGAAAAAGGCCGCCACCGCGGCGCTCGCCATCCTA
>JAUYJC010000625.1 GCA_030688735.1 Deltaproteobacteria bacterium | reverse complement strand
TCCAGGCGATGACCGAAGTCAGCACCATTGCCGCTGTTGCGGTCCCGAGCGCCAAGATGATGCTGTTTTTCATGGCGTCCCAAAAAGGCCGAAATCCGCCGAGGTAAACATAATTTTCCAGACTGAGCTTTTGCAGCGCGTCCCAACTCGGAGTCGCGAAGAACGGCAAGAAGGACGCCCACAGCAGCACTAAGAACGGCAGCAGAACGACCAGTAAAAAATATGTCCCCAGAAACCCGAACCCGACCCAACGCCAGGGGCCCAAATCGAATTGCCGCGGCCTGAAGGCCTTTCCCGTCACCGTTTGAAACTTTTTGCTTTCGCGGGTCGAGCGCGTATATAACCATACACCCGCGGCGCTCAACAACAGCAGGCCAACCGCCAGCGCCGCCCCACGCCCGTAATCCGGAGGGTATTCGTTAAACGCCAGATAGATCTCGCTCGTGTAAACGTAGATTCGCGCCGGTATCCCGATTAGAGCGGGGGTTTCAAACGATTCGAGAGTGCGCACGAACAGAATCAGCAGCACCGAGCCGCAAGTCGGCATCAGCAGGCGCATCGTAACCCGCCTCAAGGTTTGCAGCGTGCCCGCCCCGGACATCATCGCCGACTCTTCCAGCGACGGGTCCATCGATTTGAACGCCGCAACCATCATCAAAAAGGCCAGCGGCACCTGCCCCACCGAGTGGACCCAAATCATTCCGGGAAGGGAAAAGACATTGAACGGCGGCGACTGTAGACCGAATAGGTGCATGAGCCAGACATTGAGGTAGCCAAATTTCGGGCTCAACAGAAAAATCCAGGCGATCGACTCCAGAACCCCCGGCAGGATCAGCGGCACTACCGCGATGGGCACAAATAGCGCCCGCAGCGGCGTGTTCGTCCGCTCCGTCAACCACGCAAGAACGGCCCCAAAAAAGAACCCCAACCCGGCCGAGCCTGAAGCGAAGATCAGCGAGTTCATGAAGGTCGAGTACGTGTACTCGCTGGCATAGGCGGCTTGGTAGTTTTTGAAGGTAGTAACGAACTCCCGCGGCGCCACCTCCATCTGGAAGCTTCCGAGGAGAAGCATGAAGAGCGGCAATACCGCCAAGTAGACAAGCACCCCCGCGCCGACCAGAGGGATCAGGAGTGCTGGATCCCGCAATTGGGGAAAGCTAAACCTGGCGCTTCGTGGAACCGCTACTGTCGACATAAATCTCTAGGGCCGCTCTGTGCCTGTTTATCGAAGCCGGAAAATTTCTTTCCAGATCTTCTCGTACTTAGGAAACTCCTTCAGATCGTCCGCGCTGACAAAGTAAATCTTCTCCGTGCGAGTCTTATCCACCGGCTCAACCTTAGGATGAGCCGGCGTTCGCCCGCCTTGCGCCATGGCCTTCTGGCCTTCCAGGCTCGCTATCCAACGGGCAAACAACATTGCCGTATTGGGGTGCGGCGCATCCTTAAAAATGGCTGTGCCGTTGATCGAGGCCACGCCCTCGGTGAGCATGTAGTTCAGCGGCGCGCCCTTTTTGATTCTTGTGGGGTAATGATGGGAATAGCAGGTGATGCAAACCGCCGCTTGCCCCGCGACCAGCAGCTCGGCCAGTTGCGAGTGCCCTTTGTGAAATTCGACGTTGTTCAGCGCAACCCTTTTCCAAAACGCAATCGCTTTTTCATCGCTCTTGAATTTGTATTTGGCGAACGCCAGAAGCATTTCCAGGTCCCTGGGCTCGGCAATCAAACGATTCTTCCATTTCGGGTCGGCGAAATCGTCGAACGACTTCGGTTCTTCTTCCTTCTTGACCAGATTGGTATTCCAGGCGGCGACAAAAAACTGCAAGTCCGAGGCTGTCCAAAAACTGCCTTTGGCGCCATCGGGATACTCAGCGGATTCCGGCAACTTAGTTTCTAGCAACAATTTTTGGTCATGGGCTTGAACGACGTTTTCCAGGGGTATTTGCAACACATCGCCCAAGGTCCGTCCGCCTCGCGCCTCGGTCACCGCCCGCGCCACCAGCTTATCCGAGGTGGCATCGACGTGGTTGATTTTGATTCCGGGAAACTTTTTTTCGAAAACTGGCAGAATTCTTGCCGCGTTGATTTGAGCCAGCGTGCCGTAAAAATTTAACGTCCCGCCCTCCTTGAGCGCCTTTTTATGAAGCTCGTCGAGACTCTCGGCGCTCAAAGCAGCGCCCATAAGTTGCGCGAAAAACCACACGGCTACACTCATAGCAGTCAATGTCTTAAACCTATTCATAGGTCGTGCCTCCTGTTGAGATTTGTAGTTAGGCGGATGGTCTCATCGTCCGCAGGATCACCTACCAATTACCGCCTCTTGAGTCAATACGGCTGGTATTTCTCGGCCTATCTCAATTTAAAAATCTCCTTCCAGATTTTCTCGTATTTGGAAAACTGGCGGACGTCGTCGGCCCCGATCGCATATATCGTCTTCGGCCTGACCGGATCAACGGGCTCGACTTTCGGATGGGCCGGCGTGCGGCCGCCTTTGGCGTATGCTATTTGACCCTCCTCGGACTCCACCCAACGGGCAAACAACAGGGCGGTATTCGGATGGGGCGGGTCCTTTGAGATCGCCACCGCAATGATCCCCGCGATTCCTTCCGTCAGAGAATATCCCAGAGGCGCCCCTCTCTTGATCCGGGGCGGGTAGTGATGGGAGTAGCAAGTAAAGCAAGCCGCCGCTTGCCCGGCCACCAGCAGCTCCGCAAGGTCCGAATGCCCCTTGTGGAACTCGACGTTATTGGCCGCGATTTTCGTCAGAATCGCCCGCGCCTTTTCCAGACTCTTATACTTATGCATCAAACCGATGACCAGTTCGGCGTCCCTTGGCTCCGCGATGAGCCGGTTTTTCCATCTAGCATCGGCGAAGTCATCAAAGGTTTTCGGCTCTTCCTGCTTTTTGACCTTCTCGGTGTTCCAGGCGCCCACGAAAAATATCAGGTTGTTCGCCAGCCAATAAGAGCCCTTCATGCCGCTGGGATACTCGGCCGCTTCCGGGATGGGTTTCTCGGACAAGAGTTTCTGCTCGTAAAGCTGATTGATGTTTTCGAGCCCGAATTCAAACACGTCGGCGATCACTCTGCCGCCGCGGGCTTCGGTGATCGCGCGAACCGCGAGCTTGTCGGAGGTCGCATCGACGTGGTTGATCTTGATGCCGGGGAAGCGTTTTTCAAAAACCGGGTAAATCTTCGCCGCGTTGACCTGGGCGAGCGAACAGTAGCAATTGAGAACCCCATCTTCTTTGAGTGCCTTCTTGTAAACCTCATCGAGGGTTTCGGCGTGTGACCCATGCCAGACGCCAAAAAGGACGAGGAGAACAACACTACCAAGAACATGACCGAGCAATGATTTCAAAATGTTCATCAGACACCTCCTTGGAGTCAACCCGTTTAACTGTTTTCCCCAATGACTACCGAATCTTGAAGATCCCTTTCCAAGTCTTTTCATACTTATTGAACTGCTGGATATCTTCCGGTCCCACGGCATAGATGGTCTTAGGTCGTGTTTTTTCAACCGGGTCGACTTTCGGATGGGCCG
>JAUYJC010000620.1 GCA_030688735.1 Deltaproteobacteria bacterium | reverse complement strand
TTTATTCTCCTTCGCCGAATACCTCGCAGCTTGCTGCGAGGATGAAGGCGAGGAGAACCCTCCGTAGCCTTGGCGAAGGAGGGTGGAAGGGCTTCGGAGAATTTCGCAAAGATACCTCGGCGCTTTGCTCCGAGGAGCTTCATTCCGCGAATAAAGTTGAGCGGGTACGAGCGAAAACCTCTGTCGGCTCAATGATTTCAAGAACTTCATCCCTTTACAGGAGCCCTAATCAACTGTATTTTGTCGTATCTTGGGTTAAACGTTTTCGGTTGGTGTTCGTCTAAGGGTGTTGAAATGAAAAAGTTTATAGCGAGTTCTCTGACAACCTCGTGGATTGTTCTCGCCGTCCTCTGCGTTTCCGCTTCGGAGGCGGGCGACGCTTCGCTGATGAAACCTGAGTCGGTGCCGGTTTACCAGCCGAAATTCTTCCCGTTCGAAGGCGGTGAGAAACAAGTTTACCGCGCTCATTGGAACGGCCTGGTGTCAGTCGCCACCGCGGAGGTGCAGACTACCCCCGCGGTCGTCAACGGCAAAAAGGTTTTGCAGGTGCAGGTGGAGGCCAAGTCGTCGAGAATTTTGGATCTGATCTGGAAGATGCGCGATTCCATAAGCTCGACGTTCGATGCTAGAGCGCTGTCACCGTCGCACTTCAAGTTTAGCCAGCGGGAGAATTCCCGGATCATCGACACGGAAGCGCGCTACAACGATGCCAGCCGGCGCTGGGCCGTGAACCGACGGCAGGTCGGGAAGAAGCCGAAGATCTACGAATTCGACTCCCAGAACACCTTCGATCCGATCACGGCGGCTTACCTGTCCCGCAGCGTCGATTTTAAGGTGGGTGACCGCTTATACTTCAAGGTCTTCGGCGGGCGATACCGATATCTCTTAGAGTTGCACGTTGAGAAAAAAGAACTCGTGGAACTGGAGTCGGGCAAGGTCGAAGCCTACAAAATTATCCCGCGCATTCAAAATCTTACCAAGACAGGCTACTCAGATCGGTTGAACGAAGCCGCAATCTGGATCTCGGCGGATGAGAGGCGCTTGCCGATAAAACTCAGCAGCAAAGTTCTATTCGGCACAGTCCACCTGAATCTCGTTCAAGATAAACAGGGCGCGCAGTCGGCAACCGCGGAGGCGCCCAAGCCGTCATCGTAGCGATTTGCTAGTCGCGCAAGAATTTGCCACACATTGGCCCTTTCCCCGACAATCAGGTGTGGAGCCCTACGGCTGCCAGCCCACTCCGCCGAAGATTTCGGGCTACAAAGGCCGGGCGTCCGTGGCACCTCACTACATGTTTCGTCGGGCGGAACCCTTCGAAGCGCACCCTTCTTCGCCAAGGCCACGGAGGATACCCACCTCGCATTCATCCACGGGTTTACACCCATGGCTTGCTGCGAAGGAGGGTAAACAAATCTCCCGCTCGTTCGTCTAACCGGCCAAAGGGAGGGTTGCCAATATGCTCATCAAAGACAAGGCGACACATGGACTCTTCGCAGTTGCCGCAAGCGCGCTACTGGCGAGCACGCTGGTGGCGGGGTGCGCGGGAGGTGCTCTCACGACTCGTGAGAAGGGCGCGGGCATCGGCGCCCTTGGCGGTGCCGCGGCCGGCGGCATCATCGGTTCCGCCGTGCGGCATCCAGGCGCGGGCGCGGCCATCGGAGGGTTGCTCGGGCTGGGCGCTGGGGCGCTTATCGGCGATCAACTCCAGGGGCGCGACAACCAGGCGACGGTACAGGATCAACAGATCCAGCGAAATCAGCTAGAGGTCGAGCGCCAACGGACCGAACTTGAAGAATTGCGCCGGCGCAAACAAGAGTATTAATTTTTCCCGCGGGGATGGTGGAGATTTCTCGCCATCCCCGCAGGGGTTGTGTAATTGCGATCAGCCGGTTGGTCGCACCTCTTCGGTGTAGATCCCACGCGCCGTTGATTGCATTCGTCTAGACCCGCTTGATGCGGGCTCTCCCTCGTTCTACAGTCGGCAGCAGTGAAGATTCTTATCACAGGGGCAGCCGGACTGGTCGGCAGCCACCTGGCGCAGCGGCTGGCGCGGGAAAATGAGGTCGTGGCTCTCACGCACGGCGATCTCGATATCACCGACGAGGCCGCGGTGCGTCGGCGCGTGGCACAGGCAATTCCTGAACTGGTCGTCAATTGCGCCGTGTTCCAGGTCGACGAATGCGAGCAAACCCCCGCCAAGGCGCGCGCGGTGAATACGGATGGGCCGCGCCATCTCGCCGAGGCGGCGAGCGACCTCGGCGCAACAATCATCCAATTCAGCACACAATATGCCTTCCCGGGCGAGCCGGTGGGCCGCGCTCCGTACACGATTCAGGACGAGCCCCGGCCAGTCAACCTGTATGGCAAAACCAAAGTTGACGGCGAACAGGCTGTGCGTCATGCATGCGCGCGGAGCTACGTGATTCGCACATCCTGGGTCTTCGGCAGCGGTAAAAGCACGTTTCTTTGCACCGTGGCGGACGACCTTTGCGCCGGGAAGCGCGTGCGCGCTATCGACGACATCTGGTCAAGCACAACCTATGTGGAGGATTTGATCGACCGAACCATGGAAATCCACGCCAAAGGCCGCTACGGAGTTTACCACGTCGTCAACGCCGGCGTTTGTTCTTACTACGAGTTTGCGCTGGAAGCGGGCCACTTGCGCGGCATCGCGCGCGACGAGGTCGACCGGCTGGTCGAGGTCATCCATGAGCGGGACATGCAACGTCCCGCGGCCCGCCCGCGCTACACGCCCATGCGCTGTCTGCTTACCGAAGAAATCGGCCTGCCGCCGATGCGCCGCTGGCACGATGCGCTGGCCGAGTACGTGCGCGAGTAGCTCGCCGGTCTCGAGTTTCGGGTCTCGCGTTTGCCGACTCTCCAACGCTCCATCTCCCCCTGTGCTTTTCGATGGCTCGTTGACACCCGCGCCGGGGTCTGAATAATAGCCCAGTAACAAGATTGCTATTTTGCAGAACGGAGGTTGTGATGAGGCAAATCCTGCTTACTGTGTTCCTTGGTGTCCTGACCCTGTTGGTTTATCGGGGCGAGCCCTACGCTGCGGAAAACATCCGCATCGTCTACAGCTCGGTGAATCCTCATGCGCTTTTAGTTTCGATGGCTGAAAAGCGCGGGCTCTACGCCAAGTATGGTCTTGCATCCACGATCGTTTACGTGTCGGGCGGCAGCACCGCGATTCAAGCCATGGTTTCCGGCGACGTCGACCTGGCGCAGTTGACCGGGCCGCCGGGCGTTGCCGCCAATCTGCGGGGCGCCGATCTCGTTTACTTCGCCATGACCGATGATCGGATGGGCTACCAGTTGGTGACGCGGCCGGAAATAAAGAGCGCAAGCGAGTTGAAAGGCAAACGGTTTGCCATTAGCCGTTTCGCGTCGTCGGCGGATTTCGGCGCCCGCGCCCTTTTGAGGCGGCTTGGCGTGGACCCGAAGGATGTGACGATCCTGCAAATCGGCAACGAGGCCGATCGGCTCGCCGCGCTGCGCTCCGGCAGCGTCGACGGGTCGGTGTTCAACGCTCCGTTCGGAGCGCTGGCTAAGAAATTTAATTTCAATATTCTCGCCGACGCCGGCGCCCTCGGCATTCCCTACTTCAATACCGGGATTTGCGGCAGCGCTAAGTTGCTGCAGAAAAACGAAGGCAAGATTCTCAATTTTTTGCGCGCCTATGTGGAAACGATCAAGATATTCAAGACCGAGCCGGAGTACACGTTAAAGGTGCTGGCGCAGTTCAGCCGCGTAAGCGATCAGGAATTGCTCAAGGAAGCGTACGAATACAACAAGACTCGCATTCCCGATATGCCGTATCCGTCGTTATCGGCGATGCAGGCGGTCGTCGACCCATTAGTCGCAGCTGATCCCAAGGCTGGCAAGGTCGACGCCAAGAACTTCATCACCGACCGTTTTTTGAAAAAGCTCGAAGAAGAAGGGTTCCTGCAGAAATTGCTGGGGCGGTAGATCCCCCCAAGTTAGCCAGTAGCTCACAATACTTGGCGCGTTAATTTCCCGTCGCTGTCAAGAGTTTACAAAGCGGTCAGCCTTCGGGAATCAGCACCGACAATTTTCCCGCCAGCAAGTCATCCTGGCCATGTCCCTTGGAGAAGAGCCGGTCGATTTCGTCCTCGGCCAATTGCGCCAAGGCCGGCGGATTCCAATTCGGCTTGTGGTCTTTGTCGATGAGGCGCGCGCGCACGCCCTCGCGGAAGTCGGAGCGGGTGCAAAAGTTCAATGCCAGGTCCCATTCGCGCAAGAAAACCTTTTTCAAGGATAGCTCACTCCCTCCACTTAGCTGCTGGAAGATCGCCTTGGCTGAGGTAGGGGAGCCGGCGAGATAACCGCGAATCGCGTCCTTGATCCATGCGTCGGCGCCGTCCCAGCTCCTGAAGGCGCCGTCGATCTCCGCGATCGTTGCTTTCATCGTAAGTCCCCGAACGGTGTCGAGACGTTTCATGAGATCGGATTCGCCGGCAACGCCGGCCTCAACAAATGAATCGAGATAGTTTTGCAGCAACTCTCGGTTGCTCTGTCGGTCGGCAGTCCAGTCTAACTCAGATAATCCGACTAATACCTGCTGTTTCCGGTCCGAGCGAGCAAGTCCCTCGGCCATACCTATGGCGACGGCGTCGCTGCCGTTGAATCGCGCGCCGGTGAGGCCAAGGAATAACCCTAATCCTGCGGGCAAACGATTGAGAAAGTATGTTCCGCCCACGTCGGGAAAAAGGCCGATGGCGATCTCGGGCATGGCCATAACCGTGCGCTCGGTGACGATGCGGCAGGAGGCGCCGTTCATGATGCCGATGCCGCCTCCCATGGTGATGCCGTCGGCCCAGCAAAGGATCGGCTTTGGATAAACCTGTATGAGATAGTCGACGAAATATTCGGTTTTAAAATACTCGACGGCAAAGCGAATGCTCGGTTCACTTTGCAGCCCAATGATAAGCGACTTAACGTCGCCACCGGCGCAAAAGGCTTTCTCCGAGTCGGCATGCAGCACGACGCAGGCGATGTCCTCTCGATCGCGCCATTCGAGCAGTTTGCTTTCCATCGCCCGCAGCATGCTCAAGTCCAAGGCGTTGAGCGTGCGCGGATTGTCCACCGCGACTGTGCCGATGGTGTAATGTCCCGATTGTTGTTCGGAGAACAGAACGCGGGGGTCGTGGAAATCTTTTGTTGGAGTCGTCATGGGGGTATTAAATATGAAATTTACGCTGCCGGCAATTTCCCGGCCGGAGCAGGTAGTCGCGGATAAGCATCCGCCCAACTGCCTATGTCAAACTGACGGAGTCAGAGATCCTAGTCGGACTTCATTCTTCGACCCGGCCATTTAGCCCAAGTTCTTCAGGGGTTCCCGTTTTAGGTCTTATTTAGCCCCTTGCAGCAAGGTCACGAAGAAATAAGTACCTGATATACTGCGGCATTTTTTTGTCCTGCACATGGGAAAGGCGAATGTAGTGACCCATGGCATTAAAATATGGCGCTCCCGGGTTCCCCGTGGGTAAGCTGAAGAGATAGCATGGTCATCCAGGGAGGGAACGACCATGCAAGACACCGCGCTTTATCAATACCTGTTGGGCTTGAAATCGCCGTGGACCGTGAGCCGGGTGGATCTGAACGTCAAAGGGCAGTGCGGGGAGGTGTGGGCTAAGCGCGAGTGGTTTTCCGCGACTGAGACAACCGCTGACCTATCGAAACGCCTCGGACTTCCAAACTTCGATTTTTTCTCATGAACCACGCCTCCGCGGTGAGATCTTTGCTGGACGGAAACGCGCAGAATAGCGGTAGAAAATTTGTGCGAACCGGGAACGTTGAGCCCTATTTGAAAAAGCCTTCTCTGTCGAGCTTGCGGACGATGCGATCGTCGATTAGATCCTCGGCTTTCAAGCGACTGAATTTAGGATCGACCCGGCTGAGAATGCGTATGGTATTGCGTATGCCTTCGGTCGTGGGAAAGATGCGGCGACTGTAGACGGGCCGGATCATCTCGTAGCCCGCCTCCGCATCCTCGACCCGAGACAGCCGCAGCCATTTTGCCAGAATTCCAATGGCCGACTGTTTGTTCGCCGGGTCCTGAAAATAGGCGACTGATTTGGCGAGCGCTTTGAGGGTCCGCTCGGCCGTCTCAGGCGACTGGTCCAAAAAGCTTCTGCGGGCCACAATGCCGACTCCCTGGTATGGAATATCGACCTTGGCGAGATCCGCCAAAACGCGAAAGCCTTGGCGCTGCGCCACTTTGCTGAACGTGTAGCCTAGATACGCCGCATCGACGTTGCCGCTCATTAAGCCTTGAGCGATGATCGACTGGTCGCCGAGGATCCTGAACTGGATCTTGTCCCGCTCGGGCACAATCCCCCAGTGATCGAGGGCTAGCATCGTAAACGTCCAGATTCCGCCGCCGATACTCTGCACGCCGAGGATCTTTCCCTTGAGATCCGACGGGCTCTTGATCTTGGGCGAGACCACGAAGTCGCCATCCAACTTGTTGACGATGCCCGAGATGAAAACTAGATCAAGACCTCCAGCCATTGCCCCGAGGCTCGATCCCGTCGCGGAGACAGTGTAAAACTGAGCTTCATTAGAGGCCATGGCGGATACCGCGATTGGACCGCTTCGCACCTGAACGATTTGAGCGTCCAAACCCTGCTCCTCAAAAAAGTGCATATCTTTGGCTGCAAAGAGGACACCGCTCCTTTCGTTGAAGCCGCCAAAGACAATGACGATTTTTTGCAGAGGCGAGGCTGCCTCCACCGTCGGAGCGCAGGGAACAAAAATGAAGAAAAAAGCAGCGCTGAGTAACTGGCAGAAAAAGCTGCGTCTACACATGGAGTGGCTCCTTGGCAGTAGATTGAGCGATCAACTATTTAGAGTTTGGCTGATTCTCCGTCTGAGTTTGACGTTACCCCGGCGACGTCAGCCCATGAGATCGCCCATGAAACTAAAAGTCATCTATAAAGGTTTTCGATAAAATGGCTCACCTCTAGTTGGCGGACGAAGCTATCGTCAAAGAACTTCCTTGGATCCTGTTCCTTCGCTTTCGGGTTTCTGATAGCAAGCTCTTCGAGCACCGGCTGAATTGCCTCCACGGTGGGAAGCGGAACGCTCAGCAGATATTTCTGCGCAAAGACCTCATAAGCCTCCGACAGAAGCTCGGGATCGCTGGTGCGAAGATATTTGCCCATCACACTCATCGCATAACTCTTGTCTCTTTTCATGCGGGCAATGGCCTCGACCTGTGCTGCCAGATAGCGCCGAACCAAATCCGGATCATCCCTAATCAGCTTGGCGCGAGTGGTCACCCCCGTGGACGCATAGGGGATGCCGAGAGCGGCCACGTCAAAGAGGATTCGATAGCCCAACTTTTTCGCCGCCGTTATGGATGGATAGGAAAGCATACCGGCCTGAACCCGACCTCCCTGCATGGCGGGAACGATCGTTTCTACGCCGCCGACTTGCAGCAGGGCGACATCTTTCTCGGGCACTAAACCGAGATGCCTCAGGGCCAAGCGCGCTGCCGTGTCTGTAACGGTGCCGAAGCGGGTGACGCCGACGGCCTTGCCGCGTAGTTGCTCCGCCCTTTCAATTTCCGGCCGCGCAAACAAAGTCCAGACTAAAGTCCCTACAGTCGTGGCGACGATCATGGCGTCGGCACCCCCGACGGCGGCGCTCACGGTCGTGCTTCCGGTAATCTGTAAGAAGAGGACTTCCCCAGCGATGAGCGCGTTCAAGCCCTGCACGCCGCCGGGTAGAAGAACAAGCTCCACATCCAAGCCGTGTTTCTTGAAGATGCCTGCCTCTCGGGCGATCCACGGCGGCGCCTGGGAGCCGGACAGGGAGGTGAAAGCCGCACGGATTTTGCGCAGGGCAGGAGGCTCTGCCCCCTCAAGCTGAGGCGGCAATACAGTAATGAGAGCAAGATATAAAGTTATCCAGATGGCTGTCTGCCGTTCCTTGCTCATGTTGTCGACTACCTTAGCTGCGGACGCCCTGAAATTACTCGCACAGCCCGGTCATGTCAATCTAAAAGTCAGGGCGGGTTGATGGGTCATCCTCTACAACAAACATGGGGCTGAGGTTGGTCTGAATCTGGACTTATTCCCGCGAGATGGGATGTGGCCTCGGTAGCAGTGCGGACCATGCGGACATTGGAGCTTAGGCGAGAGGCGAAGTCGGTGAGGAGTCAGGGGACGTGTCGCTAAGAAAAGGATGAAGTATGAAAGGATGAGGGATGAAAGGCCGAAGCGTGCTCGTGGAGCGTGATCGCGAAACAGCCGGTGTGAGGATGTCGGACGTGACCAAGAGGAGAAATGCTGACCCTACGCAGCGTATTCGATGCCGGGAAGACGGATTTGTCGGGTGCGGCGGCAAGTTCGCTTGCCGTTGACTGTTCCTGGTCTTGCAGCGTATCCTAGCACTTGATGTTTCGGTGACGAGAGGAACTTATGAAGGCAAAGGTCACAAAGGAAGGCGTGGTTATCCCAAAGGAGTTCCTTGAGGGGATCGACGAAGTCGAGATCCGCAAGTCGGACAACCTGCTTGTGATTGTACCGACGACAAAGAGCGATCCAATCCTCGCGCTCGGGCAACATCCTGTGGACTGCGGTGTCGCCGATGCTTCTGAGCGCCATGACCGATATTTGTACGGCTCGACCTCGTGACGGCCGTGTTCCTCGACACGGGTTATGTTATCGCGTTAGAAGCGGCAGACGATCAGCACCACGACGCTGCTGTGCGGCACTGGCGAAGTTTCACCACCCAGTTGCCACCCCTGGTGACCACGTCTTACGTTTTCGATGAAGTTGTCACATTCTTCAACAGTCGGAACCAACATGCCAAAGCCACCGAGATCGGTAACCGCCTGCTGCGTAGCCAAACGGTGCAGTTGGTGCACGTCGATGAAGACTTGTTCTATGATGCTTGGCGGTATTTTACCCAGCATGCGGACAAATCATACTCGCTGACGGATTGCGTTTCATTCATAGTGATGGAACGGCTTGGCGTCCGCACGGCTCTGGCTTTTGACCAACACTTTGTTCAGGCAGGATTTGAAAAGCTGCCTTAAGACATCTGTGATACCTAGGGCCACAAAACCTAAATCTCGCTTCAGACCGCTCGCTCAACAGGAACGGGTTACAATGAGTGACCCTCGAAGTGGATGCCTCCGTAATACCAAATCGGGGTTCCCCTCGTAGAAACGTGCGCGTAGTTTCCCCGCGAACGGGCTTTGCGGGTGTCTTCACTTCAAGAAATGCAGGTTCGCCGTTTAGGCGGCATCCAATTCCGGCCGGCAACGGCCAGAAATACCAAGGCATCCTGCGCTCACCGAAAAATTGCCCGAGTTGCGACAATACCCGTACTAAAGTCATTTATGCGATAGATGCTTCCCCTTTTCCTAAAGGTTGGAATCTGCATTGCTGCTCCCTTGGTGAAACCCAAAAAAAGCGAGAAAAAACTTTGGCATGTTCGTTGCGTTTTGAATCGGTCTCAAAGGCAGTCTTCTTGACCCCGAAGATAAGGAAGGAATCAAATGTCAACTAATCTCGACGCCATCGCTGCGATGGATTTCCCGCATCACGAGCGCAAGAGCCGCTGGCCGGCTCGGCTCGACTTGATCCAGAGTGCGAGCGGCCTATCGCTCGGCCTCTTTATGTGGGGTCACATGGTCTTCGTATCGTCGATTCTCCTTGGGAGCGACGCGATGTGGACGGTCACCAAATTTTTCGAGGGATATTTCTTTTTCGGCAAATCGCACCCCTGGATAGTCTCGGTCGTGGTGGCGATGATCTTTACTCTGTTCATCGTTCATGCCTTTCTCGCGCTGCGTAAGTTTCCGATTAATTACCGGGAGTACAGAAATTTTCGCGGCCACATGAAAGTCATGCAACACGAGGATACGTCGCTCTGGTTTTGGCAGGTGTTTACCGGCTTTGCGCTCTTTTTTCTCGGCTCGGTCCACCTCTATATCATGCTGACTCATCCCGACGGCATCGGGCCGTATGAATCCGCCGACCGCGTCTGGACCGATTACATGTGGCCGCTCTACATTCTTCTCTTGCTGGCCGTCGAGTTCCACGGCGGCATTGGCCTTTATCGCCTGGCCGTCAAATGGGGCTGGTTTTCAGGGTCGGATCCCAATGCCGCGCGCAAACAGCTCAAACGCGTCAAGTGGGCAATCACGGTAGTGTTTCTTGTCCTAGGCTTCACCACGCTGGGTGCTTACATCAAGATCGGCATAGATCACGCGCCCAACTACGGCGAGCGCTACGTGCCCACATGGCAGCAAAAGGCACCTCAGGAGCAATCGCGATGAAGATCATTTACACCGATGTACTGGTGATCGGCGGCGGGCTGGCGGGGCTTCGTCTTGCGATCGGCGCGAAACGGCGCGGTCATGACGCGATCATTCTCTCGCTCGTGCCGCCAAAGCGCTCGCATTCGTCGGCGGCGCAGGGCGGCATGCAAGCGAGTTTGGCCAACGTGATCAAGGGCCAGGGCGATAACGAAGACGTCCACTTTGAAGACACGGTGCGCGGCAGCGACTGGGGCGCCGACCAGGAAGTGGTGCGGATGTTTGTCAACACCGCGCCCAAAGCGGTGCGCGAACTCGCCGCGTGGGGCGTTCCCTGGAGTCGCGTGCGCAAGGGCGATCGCGACGTCATTATCAACGGCCAGAAAGTAACCATCACCGAGCGCGACGAAGCGCACGGCCTGCTGGCGCAGCGCGATTTCGGCGGCACGAAGAAGTGGCGCACCTGCTACGTTTCCGACGGCTCCGGCCACGCGATGCTGTTTACCATGAGCGATCGGGCCATCGCCGAGGAAATTCCGGTACACGAACGCACCGAGGCCATCGCGCTGATCCACGACGGCGGCCGCTGCTACGGCGCCATAGTGCGCGACCTGGTTACCGGAGAACTCAGTGCCTACGTCGCCAAAGCCACCGCGATCGCCAGCGGTGGGGCGGGGCGGCTCTACCGGGTGACCACCAATGCGGTCATTTCGGAGGGGATCGGCACCGCCATCGCGCTCGAGACCGGCATTGCCACGCTCGGCAACATGGAGGCGGTTCAGTTTCACCCGACGCCGATCTTTCCCGCCGGCATTCTGTTGACCGAGGGCGCCCGCGGTGACGGCGGGCTGCTCCGCGACGTCGATGGCCATCGCTTCATGCCCGACTACGAGTCGGAAAAGAAAGAACTCGCCTCGCGCGACGTCGTCTCGCGCCGCATGGAGGAACATATCGGCAAGGGCAAAGGGGTGGCGTCGCGGTTCGGCACCCATCTATGGATCGACATTACGCTTCTCGGCGAGCACCACATCAAGCATAACCTGCGCGAGGTTTATGAGATCTGCCATTATTTTCTCGGCATCGACCCGGTAACGGAATGGGTGCCGGTACGCCCGGCGCAGCATTACACGATGGGCGGCGTGCGCACGAATCACACCGGGGAGAGCCCGACGCTCAAGGGTCTGTTTTCGGCGGGCGAGGCGGCCTGCTGGGATATGCACGGGTTCAACCGGCTCGGCGGCAATTCGGTAGCCGAAACGGTGGTCGCGGGAATGATCGTCGGCGAATACATCGCCGATTTCTGCGACGATTCCGCAAACGACTTGAAGATCTCCACCGGCCTGATTCAGGAGTCTTTGCGGCAGGAGCAGGCGAAGATCGATCGACTACTGAGCGGCGCCGGTACCGAAGACGCGGCGGCGCTGATGACGCAGATGCAAGAAGTCATGACCGCGAAGGTCGGTATTTTTCGCACTGGCAAGGCGCTGGAGGAAGCGATGGCCGAGCTCGAGCAGCTGCTGGTGCGCAGTCGCAACATCGGCCTGCGCTACAAAGCGCGCGGCGCAAACCCCGAGCTGGTTACCGCCTATCGCGTTCAGAAGATGCTCAAGCTCGCGCTGTGCGTCGCCTGCGGGGCATACGCCCGCACCGAAAGCCGCGGCGCGCATTTCCGCGAGGACTTTCCGCGACGCGACGACGCCCAGTGGCTCAAACGAACTCTGGCCATTTGGAAGTCGGAAACCGATACCCTGCCGTCGCTCGGCTACGAGCCGCTCGACGTTATGAAAATGGAGTTGCCGCCCGGCTGGCGCGGTTACGGGGCGAAGGACTATATCGAGCACCCGGATACCCCCAGGCGGTCTGCCGAGTTGGAGGCGCTCAAAAAACAGTCGAACGGCGTCGACCGTGTCCGCCTGCAGGCGATGATGATGCCCTATGAAAGTCTCCTGCCGGGACGTTTCCGCGGCAGGAATGAACAGATCGACGAACCGATAACGGAGAATCTATGAACGACGGCGCGAACAATAACAATGGCGGCAACCGAAAGCTGAATATCAACGTGCTGCGCTTTAATCCGCAGGAGCCGGGCAACGTGCCGCGCATGCAAACCTACCCGATTGAAGAAGCGCATGGCATGACACTCTTCATGGCGCTGAAAGAAATCCGCGAGAAGCAGGACGCCTCGCTGCAGTTCGATTTCGTTTGCCGGGCCGGCATCTGCGGCAGCTGCGGCATGATGATCAACGGCCGTCCGACCCTCGCCTGCCGCACGCTTACGCGCAACCTGGACAGCGAGATCACGCTTGCGCCGCTGCCGGTCTTTGAGCTGATTGGCGACCTGTCGGTTAACACGGGTAAGTGGCTGCGCGGGATGAGCGAGCGTCTGCGCACCTGGGTCCATATGAAGGAGGAAGAGATAGATCTGCGCCGGACGGAAGCACGCATGGAACCCGAACTGGCCGAGAAAATTTACGAGCTGGAACGCTGCATCGAGTGCGGCTGCTGTGTCTCGGGCTGCGGCACGGCGCGCATGCGCGAGGACTTCATCGGCGCCGTCGGGCTGAACAAAGTGGCGCGATTCAAGCTCGATCCGCGGGATAGGCGCACGGACGAGGACTATTACGAGATTGTCGGCGACGACGACGGAGTGTTCGGCTGCATGTCTTTGCTTGGCTGCCATGACGTCTGTCCCAAGGATCTCCCGCTCTCCAGCCAGATCGCTTTCCTGCGACGGCGCATGGTCAAAATGGGATGGCGGTGACGTCCTAGCGCTGCCATTGCGTGATCACAGGGCTTCGCGATCAGGCCGCTTCTCTCATAGATGCTCCCTACCAAGGTGGCCAGTTTGTCGAGCATCGAATGCAGGGATATTCCTTCAGTGATGGGCCTGTTCGATCCCCCATATAGTGCCTAAACCTTAAGTTTCCCACTATTTAGCCGACGCAGCGCGGATGGAATAGGGATTGCACGCTACGCACGCGGAAGCATTTAGAGGGACTTTATGGCAAATATGCGTACGGCATTAGTGGTCGATGACGATGAAGACCTGGCCAAAATGGTGGCGCTCATGTTGGAGGGCGAAGGGTTTGAAGTGCGCACCGCCACCAACGGTCTGCATGGCTACTCGTCATATTTTCGCGAGCCCACCGACTGGGTGGTCACTGACATTCAAATGCCGGATCTTGATGGCGTTGAGATGATGCGCTGTATTCGCTCCGTCAACCCCAACGTCCGCGCCGTGTATATGAGCGGAGTGACGACCAAGTACCAAGCCGCCCTGGAGCGCGAACGAAAAGAATTTGCCGCCAAGGTTATTGATAAGCCTTTTACCCCAGGCGCGCTGCTGCATGAAATTGAACAGTAGTTGTTCCATGTGGCCAACGCAAACGGCTTGGTTGGTTGATGCAGAAAAGACCGAGGTAGCCCATTGAAACGAGTCAGTCTGATTGGAATGGCGCTAGGAGTTCTGATGCTCGGAGTTTCATCTTGCTCGGCACCACTGTCGACAAGGGAGCAAGGTGGTTTGATCGGCCTCGGCCTCGGCGCCGGGAGCGGTGCGATCATTGGCAGCACTGTAGGCCACGCTGCCGTGGGCGCTTTGGTCGGTGGGCCGGTGGGATTGATTGCAGGTGCGTTGATCGGCGATCACCTCATGGGTCAAGCGCGCCGCCAAGACAGCCAAAGTTATCAGGTTGAACAAAACCAACGGGAAATCGACCGGCTCCGGCGGGAAAATCAAAGGCTGCGCGAGCAGTCAGTGGAAAGGTAGCATTCTCGACGAGGTAAACGCCGGGCTGAATCTCAGCCTGCACTGAAGTATGGAAAACCCTGCACGCCTGTCTTGGCGGGGAAGCCATACTTTGCATTCTAAACAAATCGAGTATTCTTCCCTATCTCCAGACCTGACCGGGTGACACCGTTTTTATCTCATTCCGCCCGATAACGAGCCGCCGCGGCTGTACGTGCAGTTCCCGGTGTCCGCCGAGTAAAGCCGCGATAATTTTCAGTAAACGCGTAGGGGAATCAAAGGGGCAGGCTGCTTTTGAAAAAGCAGCCTGCCCTTTCTCCATCCAATCCCGCGTTTGAGTTTAGCCGGCGAGAGAACGGCGACCTAATCTCCTAGCGATGGAACCGATCCCGGCAGCGTTTCACGAGCAGTCGCTGTGGTCGGTTCATAGCTCCAACCTGTCCATAACCCGATCATGAAGTAGGCCAGGGCGCCGGTGCCGATCATGAATATGGTATCGCCGATGATGCGCAGCCAGCGCAGAGTTCCTATCCAGGGCAGCTGCAGAAAATCGGCGCTGCGAGCGAACCAGAGGCCGTGTTCTATGCTTGCCCAAGCTTGCGCCACGCCGATCGGCAACAAGCTCAGGAGCACCATCAGCGCGAGTCCAATGTTCGTGCCCCAGAACGCGACCGCGATAGGTAGCTCGCGCCAAGCGCGCCGGCCGCAAAGAAACCGGGCGACCAGCAAGACGAGGCCGAGGGAGAGCAACCCGTAGACGCCGAACAAGGCGGTGTGGCCGTGCACCGGAGTCGTGTTTAACCCCTGCATATAGTAAAGGGCGATAGGCGGGTTAATTAGGAAGCCGAACAGGCCTGCGCCAACTAGATTCCAGAAGGCAACGCCGACGAAAAAACGGATCGGCCAGCGATAGCGCTCCATCCACGGAGCGGCGTAGCGCTTGCGGCTGGTGCGATAGGCCTCATAGCCGATGAGCACCAGTGGGACGACTTCCAGAGCGCTGAAAACTGCTCCCACCGCCATGATGGAAGTAGGCGTGCCGGAGAAATATAAGTGGTGGAAAGTCCCGGGAATGCCGCTCAAAAGAAACAACGAGCTTGAGGCGATGACCGCCTGTCCGGCATGCGGCTTGGCGATCAAACCCATGCGGGCAAAGACGAAGGCGAGGGCCGCCGTGGCAAACACCTCGAAGAAACCCTCGACCCACAGGTGCACGACCCACCAGCGCCAGTACTCCATCACCGTGAGATGCGTGCGGGCGCTAAAGAGAAAGCCGGCGCCGTACATAAGGCCGATAGCCGTGGAGGCGCCGGTGAACATGAAGACAAGAGAGCGCGAGTCATCACGCCGGGCGAGGGCCGGAGCCAGTCCCCGCAGCATCAATGCCAGCCAGAGCACCAAGCCGACGAAGAGCGCGATCTGCCAAGCGCGGCCCAGGTCAACGTATTCATAACCTTGATGGCCAAACCAGAAACCGGCGTCTAGTCCGAGCTTCTGATGAATGGAGAGATATTCGCCGGCGAGCGAGCCGGCTACGACGAGAAGCAGCGCGCCAAAGAGAAGATTTACACCAAGAAGCTGGAACCGCGGTTCGCGGCCGCCGACGGCGGGAGCCAAGAAAAGTCCGGCCGCCAGAAAGGCCGTGGCGATCCAGAAAACGCCCGTCTGGATGTGCCAGGTCCGCGACAAACTGTAGGGTATCCACTCGGCGAGTGGAAAACCGTAAAAAGCTTGGCCTTCCACCGTGTAATGGGCGGTGACCGCGCCGAGAAGTACCTGGACAACGAAAAGCGCGACCACCACCCCGAGGTACTTGGCGATGGCGCGCATCGAGGGCGTGGGCTGGATGATCGCCAGTGGATCGGTCGCAGGCGGTTCGACTGCGGGTTCCTCGCGTTCGCGGAACGCGGACCACCAGACCACGGCGCCGATGCCGGCCAGGAGCAGAACCACGCTGGTAATCGACCAGAGAATATTGGCGCTCGTGGGGCGATTGCCGACGAGCGGCTCGTGCGGCCAATTGTTGGTGTAAGTGACGTTTGAGTTCGGCCGCTCGGTGGTGGCAGCCCAGCTGGTCCAGAAAAAGAAAGCGGTGAGCCTCTGCCGCCGCGCAGGATCGGGGATGGTCACGTTCTGCATCGCATAGTTTTCGCGAAGCTTTGCCAGAGCCGGCTCGCCGCCGAATAGATCGTCAAAGTGGCGGGCGACGTGGGCGATCGCCTCACGCCGGTCGACGGATATAGTGACAGTGCCTGTTGCACTGTCGTAGGTGTTGGCGCGAAGTTCTTTGCGCAGGCGCGCTTCTAAAATGATCTGGCGATCCGGAGACAAAACCGCGAACGATGCGGCGCCCTCGCGCTGGGCCCAGATCTCGAGCAGCGCCAGCGCTTCACGATGAAGCCAATCGGCGGACCAATCGGGCGCCATGTAAGCGCCGTGGCCCCAGATAGAGCCCAGCTGCTGACCGCCGGTCGATTGCCAGACTTGCTGACCGGTGAGGATATCGTCCTGGGTCATCAGTAAGTGCCCGTGCCCAGTGACCACTCGCTCGGGGATCGGCGGCGCGTGCCTGTAGACTTCACGGCCGAAAAAACCAAGAACTAAAAACGCCAGGAAACAGTGGTTCCGAGAATCCACCAACTCTTTTTTAGACTAGACATGTAGGGTTCTCCCAATACTGAAATTACTCGCACAAGGCGCGAGGGAAAAGGACGTTGTTCTCAAGATGAATGTGTTCCATCAACTCGTCGGTGAAGCGGTTCAAGCGCAGATAGAGCGCCTTCCAGGTTGCGCAGCTCTCCGGCGGGGCAATGAAGTCATGAGCGAGCGTGCGCAGGTAGACGAGGTTTCTGCCGTGGTCTTCGTGCTCCTGTTCCATGACGCGGATAGGCGCGTTCACTTGACCGAGATGGCCGTCGCGAATCATGGGAAACAGCACCTGCTCTTCTTTCGCCAAGTGGTCGAGAACGGCGCTTTGCACATTGCGCAAATGATCTGCGAGATTATGGGGACAGGTTGGTTTTTCGGCGTGAACCTTTTCCACCTTGGTCGCCATGGCGATCAGCTCTGGGAGGTCGGCGCGATGGCGTTGATGATATCGGTCTTCGATGAAATCGATGAGCTGGTTCAACGGACGACTGGCCCAACCCGAGAGATCGCCCGCGGGGGAGTCTTGGTTAGAAATCTCTGTCAGGAGGGCGCTTGGGTCCAATCCCTTTTCCGCACAGACATCTTCCAGAAGACGTTGGCCTCCGCAACAAAAGTCCAGCCGATGCTTAAGGAACACTCGGGTAGCCCCGGACCGGGTAACGGCGAGGTCTGCAAGCGTTACATTAGGGAGGGTGCAATTACAACGATACCAATTTAGGATAGATTGTTATATCCCACCAGTGTAAAACATGGGAGCGTTGCAGCCGTTGTTCCAGTTTTAATTTTTCGTTGCCACAAACTGTTACGCCTTTCTCGTATGGCGT
>JAUYJC010000617.1 GCA_030688735.1 Deltaproteobacteria bacterium | reverse complement strand
AAGTATTCCTTGTGCCATCTATCACCTCGTTGGTGAGTGCTTTCTGATTGTTAAAACACTCTAATGCACCTTAACCGTGCATGCCAACAAGGTTCTTGCGTTTCGATCAATTTTCTTATTTTTTTTGATGGTGAATCGGGGGAACGGTCACGGCGCGCGGTTAAATCGCTCCATGGCCCGTTGGCTCCCCTCGCACAGCAACGACATTACCGCTTCGCCAGCTTTGGAAATCACATCGCCAAGTGCGGCGGTCTCTTCAGCATTGAACGGCTGTAACACGTACTCAACCGGATCGACTCCTTGCGGAGGCCGACCAATGCCGACTCGGACACGATTAAACGAAGCCCCCGCCAACTCCTCCATGACGGAAAGCACGCCACGATGCCCCCCGGCACTGCCTTTGGGACGAATGCGGATGCGTCCGAATGGTAAATCCAGATCGTCATAAACGACCACCACGTCGTTCGCAGTGGCGTGAAACCTACGCAGCAGTTCTTTGATCGGTTCCCCGCTGCGGTTCATGTAGGTTTGCGGTTTGACGAATAAGAACCTTTCACCCTGGTTCGACCACTCCCCGACCGACGCGCTGCAAAGTTTCCGTTTGACGGCGACTTCGTTTTGTCCGGCAATATAATCGACGATCAAGAAACCCAGATTATGCCGCGTCCGCTCGTACCTCTTTCCAGGATTGCCGAGGCCGACGACCAGTTTCACCGATCAATTCCCAACCGATCCGGCCGTGCCGCCAATTAAGAACCGCCCTCTTTCGTTTCCTCCGGCGTCGCCGTGGCAACCGCCTCCGCCTCAACCGGAGCCGCGGTTGGCGTCGGGGCCTCTTCAACAGTCGGCGGCACTACGGCCACCAACGCCAAGTTGGACTCGTAAATCGCCTTGATACCCTCCGGCATCGTCAGGTCTTCGATATGCGCCGAATCGCCAATGTCCAATCCGCTGACCTCGACGTTGAAAAAACCCGGGATATCCAAGGGCAAACATTCGACCTCGATTTCGCGCACAATCGGCTGAAGAATACCACCGCGAACCACCCCGACCGCTTTACCGACGAAGTGCAGCGGCACCTGGACCCTGATCCTGGCGGTGAGATCCACCTCGTAAAGATCCGCATGAACCACTTCACCGGTGATCGGATGAAATTGCATATCTTTCACCAGGGCAACCTTATCGACCAGTGAAGCGGAGTCCGACTTTAACCGCACCAAGTGTGAACCTTCGAGTCCGGCGACGCGGCTGGAGAACTCTTTCTTGTTGAGTTCCAAAGCGATCGTCTGGGTCTTGGGCCCATAAAGAATGCCGGGAATTTTTCCGCTGCGCCTGAGCCTGCGAGCTGTTTGCTTGCTGCCCGGATCGCGCGTGTCCGCTTGTATTTCAAGAGTTTCCAAGGATAATTACCTCCTCATACGACGGTGGCATATAATTGTTTTAGACAAATAACGAACTGATTGATTCTTCCTCGTGTGTGCGCCGCACCGCTTCGCCGATCAGATGAGCCACGGACAATACTTTGATCTTGTCGCACCGTTTGGCCTCTGGCCCCAAAGGGATGGTGTTAGTGACGATCAATTCTTCGAGCGCAGATTCTTCAATCCGCTGGATCGCCGGACCGGACAACACGGGATGCGTGCAACAACCGAGAATTATCCTGGCGCCTTTCTTTTTCAAGGCATCGGCCGCCATCGCGAGTGTTCCCGCCGTATCGATCATATCGTCCAGCAAGACCGCGATCTGATCCTTGACCTCACCGATAATGTTCATTTCCGCGACCACGTTCGGTCCCACTCGGCGCTTATCGATGATCGCCAACGACGCATTTAAGCGCGTCGCGATCGCCCGCGCCCGCTCCACACCGCCCGCGTCCGGCGAAACGATCGTGACTTCATTGTGATTCAACCGTTTCTTGAGATGCTGGAGCAGCACTGGAGTGGCGTACAAGTTATCCACCGGGATGTCAAAAAACCCCTGGATTTGCCCCGAGTGAAGATCCATCGTCAAAATACGCGAGGCCCCGGCGGTGGTAATGAGGTCGGCAATCAACTTCGCGCTGATGGGAACCCGCGGAATCACCTTTCGATCCTGCCGGGCATAACCGTAGTAGGGAATGACCGCAGTGATTCGCTTGGCGGATGCCCGCTTGAAGGCATCCAGCATCAGTAGCAGCTCCATCAGGTTGTCGTTTCCCGGAGCGGACGTGGATTGTAGCACGAAAACGTCCGCGCCGCGGACATTCTCTTTGATCTCGACTTTGCTTTCCCCGTCGCTGAACGTCTCCACCACCGCTTTTCCCAGCGGCACTTTCAGGTATGCGCTGACTTCCTCTGCCAGCGGAGGGTTTGAGTTCCCGGCGAAGATCTTTAGCTCTGGCTCACGCTGATTCATGGCTGATAATCGAATTCCTTTGACGATCAATGCGCTCCACAAAAATATGGGGCGCCGTTCGATGGTGAACAGCGCCGCCTGGAATTATCGTTATCGCAGTCGCTTGCGCCGGTCTAGGGAAGAGAAACTGGCTGGGCGGGAAGGATTCGAACCTTCGATACCGGCTCCAAAGGCCGGGGCCTTACCGCTTGGCGACCGCCCATCCCCGAACTTCTACATGAGAAGTTCAACCGCCCCAGGGAAAATTCGGCTCATTCGTGTTCGAGAGCCGTCTCGCTCCCTCCTTCGGCCATGACCCTATGGTATTCCGCTAAAATTTTCTCCTCAATCATCCTTCGTGTTTCGTTGTTGATCGGATGAGCGATGTCCTTGTAGGTACCATCTTTACGCTTTTTGCTGGGCATCGAGACGAAATAACCGGTCGTGCCCCGTATGATCTTGAGGTCCCGGATCACGAAACAGTGATCGAGAGTGATAGTTACGTAAGCCCTCAGTTTGTCTTCGTCGACAGGAAAGACCCTAACCTCCGTGACCTCCATAGGGACCCCCTCTTGGAACAAGCCAGCTGCGTTCCTGGCGGTTAATTTGATGGGCTTCTGTTATTGGCTTCGCTAGCTCAAAACGTGCGCCAAAAAAGCTTGGACCCCCTTCTCTTTCTTCAGCCGTTTCAAGGCTCGGATGGCAAATCGTCTCGCGGCAAAAACACCGAATACCGACGATCCGCTGCCTGACATGAGAACCCCATCAGCCTCCTCGCACCGCAACTGCTCTTTTAGCATTCCGATGCCAGGATACTTGGCGATAGTCGCCGTCTCCAGATCGTTGAAAAGTATTTCTCTCAGCTTAGCAAAACTGCCCAGAGAGGACGTAATGCTAGTATTTACCTTGGGTTTTGTCAACTTCGGGCGCCAGTGTTGGTACACCCAAGCGGTGGATACGGGAAATCCAGGATATAAAATAACCAACCAGAAACGGGGGAACTTCGCTAGAGGCGTCAAGCGTTCGCCGATCCCACGAGCCCGCGCCGGCCGCCGCCGGATGAAGAAAGGCACGTCGGTGCCGAGCGAGAGGCCGAGCTTTTCCAATCTTCTCATCGAATACCCCAAGCGAAATAGCCGGTTCAGAGCGATCAAAGTTGCCGCGGCGTCACTGCTGCCTCCTCCTAACCCGGCGCCCACGGGTATACTTTTGCGAATATGGATCGAGACCGGCTGGTCGATACCCGCCGTTTTCATGATCAGATCGGCAGCCCCAAAAACAAGATTCTTCCTTCCTGCAGGTACCAGGGGATGGTTGCAGGTTACTTTTATGGGTGACGCGCTCGGTCTCATGCGAATGCGAGCCGCTTTGAGCCTTTGAATCTCAATTTCATCGTAGAGCGAGATCGGCACCAAGACCGTATCGAGTAGATGGTAGCCATCCTTGCGTCTCCCGACTACGCGCAGATATAGATTGATTTTCGCCGGCGCTCGAATCTTCACGCGCCATTAGGTAACATAGCCGCCACGGAATTGCGAAGCTCCACATGTCAAAGGATATGGAAAAGTTTCTCAGCGCCGCCTGGCAGGCCGCCGACGCCGCCGGGACGCTGATGCGGGAGAGCTGGCTGAAGCCCAAAGAGATCGATTTCAAGGGCGCTGTCGATCTGGTTACGTCGGTCGACCGCGAGTCGGAGCGTAAGATCGTGGAAATCATCCGCCGCAATTTCCCCGACCATTCGGTTCTGGCGGAGGAAGAAACCGATCACCAGCGCGCGCAAAACAAGTACCGGTGGATCATCGATCCATTGGATGGGACGACGAATTTCGCTCATAGCTATCCGCAGTTTTGCATTTCCATCGCTCTGGAGTACGATGGCGAAGTGATTCTCGGCCTGGTGTACGAGCCGCTGCGAGGGGAATGTTTTCGCGCGCTAAAAGGCCAGGGGGCCACGCTCAACGACAGTCCCATCCGGGTCTCCGCCGTCCATATTCTGGATCGTTCTCTGCTCGCCACCGGCTTTCCTTACGACCGGCGAGAAAACGCGGACTACTATCTGACGTTTTTTAAAGCGTTCTTGACGCGGTCCCAGGGCATTCGGCGCGCCGGCGCCGCCGCACTCGACCTCTGCTATCTTGCTTGTGGCAGAATCGACGGCTTCTGGGAGCTGAAGCTTCGCCCATGGGACACCGCCGCCGGGGCGCTGATCGTCGCCGAAGCCGGCGGCAGGCTGACAGACTTTTCAGGAAATAAATTCTCGATCTGGGGCAGCGAAATCCTGGCCTCCAACGGCGCCATTCATGATGAGATGGTCGCTGTCTTAAGACAAGTCCGTGTTTGAGTTAGAGGATCTATCAACTCTCGTCTATCCTCCATCTTCGATCCTCGGCTCTAACAAACCTCGGTTCTCACGTTGACTGGACGTAAGCCCAATGTTAAGAAATCAACGGCGCCCGTAGTGAAAAGGATATCACGAGGGTCTCCGGAACCCTAAGTACAGGTTCGATTCCTGTCGGGCGCGCCAGCCACTTTTCACAAAGAGAAACGGCTGGTGCAATATCATTCGACAGTTCATGCTGTGACGACCAAAAGAGTTTTTCCCTGAGATCCTACGAACGCCTCAAAACTTTTCACGCGCGCCGAAAATTGATTTGCATTCCGGTGGAAAGTTGGGGGTCAGAGAACTTTTTTGCAACCGTTATTTATCGTCAACAAGATTCTTTCAACCCGTGTTAGCCTGCGGGCTACGCAGCCTTCCAAACGACCGTCACTTCCATCCCGGCTTCCTCCCCATCTCCTTCAGCGCGTCGTGGACGATGCTGCGGTCGACGAACTGTTCAAGATCGGGCAGCGGCTTCCCCTGGGGGCCGGCCGAGCTCATGCGCGCTGCGGGACGACAGCCACTTTGCTTGTTTCGAGACCAGCGAGAGCTTCATGCGCTTCTGGCATTTCAAAGGCATGAGCGCTCGGCCGCAGCACCGCATGGTGTCCGCACCGGATTTATAACCTCGGCGCGCTGGTTGGCGAACAATCAAGAAGACATTCCCCGCGCCACGTAAATCAATTCCGGGAGTTGGTCTCGGGTCTCACGTCTCGCGTTAACTTGACACCCGAGACTCGAGACTCGAGACTCGAAACGGCCTGTGTCTATCGCTTGACAGCCTTGCCGGCGATCATCTAAACATCGCTCATGCCGATTCGCCTGATGTCGGGATTTTCGGAAGCGGGGTCGGGTCTAGAATCGTAACATCTCGACGCGGGGCATACCGAAACGTGACCACGAGCGGATCCTTGCCCTCGACTTTGAAAGAATCAGCGGTGAAAAACTGTGGCACCCTGTTCGTCACGACCTGCTTGAGCTGCTCTCGATCTACCGGCTCGAAACGGGTCAGAAGTTCGGGGCTCACGGAACGGGTCGCCGAGAGATATCCCTTCTCTGCCGATGCGGGGGTGAGATTGGCGAGATCGATTTCACATTCCGAGTACTCGTCTTAGCTTTTCCAAAAGCTCCTTCCGCTTTTTTTCACCGATCTTCTTAATGTTCATTAATTTCCACTGAACCGCGGGGAGCATCTCTATACCCTCGATCCCAACTTTATTTCTCACCTCCTGGCAGATCGCATCTTCCAACTCCTAGCGCACATCGCTCACCGACGTGGCGGGCATGACTCTGTAATCATCCTGTCGGCTTGAGAGAGGATCGGTGCGGAAATCGATGATCAGATCTTTGGCTAACTGCTGGTCTTCCGCGGAGACTTTGGAGCCGCCCAAGATCTTATTAGTCGTGGAAGGAGTGCCGAAAGCCATGATGCCGCGGGACGCTCCGCCCAAACCGCCCGCACAAAGCTTCTCCGCCGACTCGACCGATATGAATCCAAGCGAGGCAGCCAACTGAACTCATTGCTCCTGCGAACCAGCCTGAATGCTCGCAGCGGGATCGGGGCCCAGTTGAAGCCTTCTAAGAACATCCTGAAGCATACGGATCGTAAGCTTCCGGTTCATCACGGACGTGGCATTGGAAAGAACTGAGGCCTCGGTAGAATTTTGAAAGGACTGGAGAAGCAAGGATTCTCATAGGTCCTCCTATAGGCTATGTGTTTTGAAAAAACATCTGTGCAAACATCGCCTCGACAGCACTCTCGACATAGCCTTGTCGGGCTCGACTTCGCGACCATAATCGTCGAACACGGCAAAGCACGCCCACATCGGCGGATCGGCTGTTGTATCGACTGCAACCCAATAGTTCTTTCCTTGACGAACAAGGCGAGCAATAATCTGATAACAGCCATGGGCGCCATCAGTACGGAGCGAAGCCGGTCGTGCGGACTCGACGTGCCAGATTTGCCAGATTTTCAATTTCTTTTTTCGTGCCATAGATCCCCCATCTCCCCCTGGTCGCCTTGCCGGATTTGCCTTTCTTGTGGGCTCTCCACGCAAGCGCACCTTACTTATGAAGCGGGCTTATGCAGTTTGAGATTATAGAGAAAACATAACCTGATTCAATGCCACACTTCAGTTCTAAAGGACTTACTTTGCGCTCGCTTTTCTCCCGCCCCAGCCATTCGATCACCTCGTTGCTCCATCAGATCCTGTAAATGCTCGCGAATTTTGCACGAGCGTATCCCTCCAGCTCATCGTAAAAGATTCCATTTAATTCCCTTCCCTCAACGTGTTCCCGGCTGAAATGCTTTCGATCAGCCTAATGCTGCTCTGCGCTGGATTCAGTGCGTCGGGAACAATGGCATCGATTGGTGCGGCACCCATTACTCGTTGAGACAGCCGCGTGCGGACCCTCAAAGATGCTCAGACCCACAGGCATAGTCGTGCCCTTTCTTATTTCAGTTACATACCGCCTAGCGGCCCCAGAATCGAGGACTAAACAAGCAAAACCGTCGGCCGGACATGCCAGGATTTCCCACTGCTTGGAATTGATCGCTTTTATATTCCGATGGTTTGGAAATTGGGCAGGAGAATCCCGTCCTAAAGAAGCTCTCCTCATAAGATTTCCTGTAAATTCCAGCAGGCTACGCTTCAGAGTGAAACGGCATGGTTGTTGCGCTTCCTCTCCACGAAGCTGGGAGAGAGGCAGTGCGGTTTATCTTGTGCGCGAATTCCCCTGAATTATTTGAGAAAAAATGAGTTTTTCAGCAACCCGTTAGAGGCTTAATAAACTTAGGGAGCTAAGAAATGAGGTACGGGGAGAAAGGCTATAATTTAGAAATTGATCTATCCCGAGGAAGCATTGACAGGGTAGAAACCGACCCAAGATTGACGGAACTTTATCTGGGGGGACAGGGTGCCGCCGCCAAGTTACTCTGGGACAGGGTCCCTCCTGAAGCCGAACCCTTTTCTCCGGAAAATCTGCTCATATTCAGCAGCGGCCTTTTCAACGGCACACCGATTCCCGCCGCCACTCGCACCTCCGTCAATACCTTTTCCCCTCAGACCTCGCTCATGGCGCATTCATTGATGGGATCCTACTTCGGGGTGGAAATGAAACACGCCGGTTATGACAGAATAGTCATCCGCGGCAAGAGCCCCGACCTGGTCTATCTGTGGGTCAACAACGGAAAGGTGGAAATACGCGACGCCACCCATCTGCGGGGGAAAGGCACCCAGGATACTGCTTCACTGATTAAAGAAGAGTTGAAAGACAGCAAAGTCCAGGTAGCCGCCATCGGACCGGCCGGTGAAAATAGGGTCTATATGGCCTCCATCGATCACAGTCACGCGAGCGCGGCTCGAGGGCCAGGCCCGGTCATGGGAGACAAAGGGATAAAGGCGATCGCGGTTCGTGGAACGCAGGACATCCATACGGCCCGGCCGGCGGAGCTCTTTGAGATGTGCCTCCGCCTCAACAAGGAACTTGCCGACAACCCGAATGTCGGCGATTGGATGGCGACCGATGAGGATGACAGTTTCCACCACGATAATTTCTCCTGGGGCAATGCGCGTGTGCGGCAAAAAGTTTGGAGCAAGGAACTCCAGGAGAGGTGGACGAAGTTAAAGTATGACCACATGGACCGGCAAACGGGTTGCTATAACTGTCCGAAGAAATGCCACAATGTGATTTCCTGGCCGGGACGGAAAAGATTTTCCTACAAGTGCTACGGAAAAGATACCTACCATATGGCGGCCTTTCAGGAACTGGACTTCAGTTACGACATACTCGGGGTCGCTCAGGAGTTAGGACTGGACTCATACTCAACGCCGCAAGTGATCGCCTTCGCCCTTGAGCTTCTGGAAGCCGGCATTTTGACCGATCAGGATTTCCCGGGAATGCCGTCCGACGTCAGGCAGAGGTATTTCTACCTCCTTGATAAAATTACACGGCGCGAGGGGATTGGGGATATTCTAGCCAACGGCGTTTCCCTGGCGGCCCGGCAGATTGGTAAAGGAGCCGAAAAATTCGACCACAACACCGTCAAACGATTCGAGCAGTTGCCCATCAAGCTGGGAAAGGTGAATCCGCCCTATTTCCTCATGATCGCCACGGGCGAGAAAATGTCCATCACGCAGATCGAGGGCTCTTTTCCCCAGGACCCGCTGCCGACCATGGAGCAGCGGCAGGAGTTTGTAAAAAACTGGGCCGCGGTGCCCCATGAAAAGTTTAAAGAATGGTTCTTGAGATGGGAAAAGCGCAACGAAATATCGAACGAGGCATCTTGCGCCATCACCGATTGGAACGAGGCGATGCATTACATCGACGACAGCCTCGGGCTTTGCGGATTCGTGTCGTCGTTCCGGGGCCAATTCGGCGGCAGGACTGGCTACCACGTATGGAATATCCCGCAGCTGATCTCGCTTTCGACCGGGTTGGACTTCGACAAGGACAAGCTGTGGAAAACCTTCCAAAGGATCAGGACCCTGGTACGAGCCGTGAATGTAAGAAGGGGATTGAGGAGAAAAGACGAAAGGCCCCCCGAGGACCACTGGGCGGTGCGGGACGAGGCATTCGAACAGAAGTTGCTCGACGACTATTATGATTTCAAAGGTTGGAACAGAGACGGTATCCCGACCAAAGAGACGCTGGACAATCTGGGATTGAACTACGTGAGCGAGGACTTCATCAAGCGGGGCATTCTGGGTGTAAACGGAGGCGCTCCCTCTAAAGAAACGCGGGCGGCGGAGAGAATATAGAGCCCAGGAGGGTAATGACAGTGCTGGGTACTGTAAAAAAGAAATTGGTGAAAGACATAAGAGTCGATGTCGATAAATGCACGGGCTGCCGGTCGTGTGAGATGGCCTGCTCCGCTTTCCACGCAACTCCGAAATATAGCAGTCTCAATCCGGCGAAGGCCCGGATTCGAGTGATCATAGATGAAACGAAGGATATCTATGTCCCGATCCGCGCCGGCGAGTACACTCAGGCCGAGTGTACTGGGAGAAACCTATATACGATCAATGGGAAGGAATACTCGGAGTGCAGCTTCTGCCCCTCGAGCTGCCCTTCCAGGGATTATTTCAAAGAGCCCGATACCGGTCTCCCTCTGAAATGCGACATGTGCGAGGACGAACCGCCGCTGGCGTTGCCTATGTGCGTGCAGGCGTGCCAGCAGGAGGCCCTCATCTATATTGAAAGGGAAGAAGAAATCACAACCCAGAAACCAGAAGTGAAGATGGACGAGATGGAGATCGCCTTCGACGCGTTGGTCAAAAAACATGGGAAGAAGAAGGTCATGGAGACCTTTGGGCGGTTGTCGAAGAGCTAACCAGAGGCCGGCAAATTCGAAATCCGAAATGCGAAACAAACCCCAATGATCCAAAGACAGAAAAATTCAAAACAACCTCCTTTGGATTTCGTGCTTGGAATCTCAGCCTTTCAGTTTGTTTCGGTCCGCGGGGCTTCTTTCGATATTCGGATTCCGGATTTTGCTTCAGTGGCGCCTTGGCGAGATAAATTTTTACGGCACGTGAGTATTTAAAGGCTTAAGGTGAAATCAGTGGAAGTCGTAACCCCCTCCCAAGAGATTCTCGATGTCATCAAGGAGAACGGCGGAAACGCCTTCGACGTCTGCTATCAATGCGGCATGTGCGATACGGTTTGCCCCTGGAACCGGGTTCGCAATTTCAGTATCCGCAAGATCATCCGGCAGGCGGCCTTCGGCCTGACTGAGATAGAAAATGAAGAGATCTGGCGTTGCACGACCTGCGGAAAATGTCCCCAGCAATGCCCCAGGGGAGTGAAAATCATAGAAGGGGGCGTGGCGCTGCGCAAGATCGCCACCGAATTCGGCGTTTTTCCCGCTCCCGTCAAGCCGGTCCGGGTCGCGGCCGAAAGCCTGGCTCGCAACGGCAACCCCTTGAACGAAGCGCGCGAGAAGAGGGCGGATTGGGCAAAGGATCTGCCCGTACAAACCTTCACGGAGGGAATGGAGGTTTTATATTTTCCCGGCTGCTATCTCAGCTACGACCCGAGATTAAAAAAGGTCGCCGCCGCCACAGTGAAAATCCTGAACAAGGCAGGGGTCAAGTTCGGGATACTGGGCGCCAAGGAGGTTTGCTGCGGAGAAAGCATTCGCAAGACGGGCGACGAAGACTTGTTCAAGCGGCTGGCCAGGGACAACATCAAAACGTTCATCGAGAATGGCGTGAAGAAAATCCTGGTTTCCTCCCCCCACTGCTATCACACCTTCAAAAACGAGTATTCCGAATTCCGAGTGAACTTCGAGGTGGTTCATATCTCCCAATTCTTAGCCGAGCTTCTCCGTGATGGGAGGCTCAAGCCGAACAAGGAATTTGACAAGAAACTGACTTATCACGATCCATGTTACCTGGGGCGACACAATGGCGTCTATGACGAACCCCGGGACGCCTTGGCGAAGATACCCGGTTTAAAGCTCAATGAGATGCCGGAATCGCGGTCGAACAGTTTCTGTTGCGGTGGTGGAGGAGGCAGAATCTGGATGGAGACGCCGAGGCAAGAAAGGTTCTCCGACGTCAGATTGCGGCAGGCTCTGGACGTTGGGGCCGAGGTGCTGGTGACTTCCTGCCCGTATTGCATCAGCAATTTCGAAGGCAGCAGGGAAACTCTGGATGTTGTCGAAAAAATAGAAGTCAGGGATGTCACGGAAATCATCGCGGAATCTATTTAACCGTTATGAGCACGTTCAATTCGTTCAAAAAGTTCCAATCGCTCAAACCCCCTCCTTCATCCTCCCCCGCGACGCGGGGGAGGACAGAGGTGGGGGCTTGAACTTCTTGAACGTGTTGAACGTCTTGAACTGCGCTTTGTGTGGTAAACCGAAACCATAAGGACCGAGAGAAGTGGAAAACGAACTACTGGAAGAACGCTCTCCCAACAGTCTCGCCGACGATAATTTCGGAGACGTCATGGTTGTCGGCGGTGGGATCAGCGGGATTCAAGCCGCCCTCGATCTTGCGAACACTGGCTTCAAAGTTTACCTGGTCGACAAGGCGCCGGCCATCGGCGGCAAGATGGCCCAGCTCGACAAAACCTTTCCCACCAACGACTGCTCCATGTGCATCGAATCTCCGAAGTTTCTTGAATGCCGCAGACATCCCAACATAGTGCTCCTGACCCGTACCGAAGTTGACCGGGTGGAGGGGAAAGCAGGAGATTTCAAGGTCACCCTGACCAAGAAGCCCCGATATATCATCGAGGACAAGTGCACGGGTTGCACGACCTGTGCGCAGTACTGCCCGGTCAAGGTGCCCGATCCGTACAATCAAGACTTATCTTTGAACAAAGCCGTCCATATATATTTTTCTCAAGCGGTTCCCCTTGTCAGTTATATAGATCCTGACGCCTGCCTCTACCTTCAGGGCGAGCAATGTAGCATCTGCATGGGAGTCTGCGAGCACAAAGCCATAGATCTCCATCAGGAAGCGGAAAGGATGGAAGTGGAGGTGGGGGCGATCGTTCTCTCTCCGGGCTTTGAGATATTCGACCCCAAACTCAGGGGCGACTATGGCTACGGAACGATGGCGAACGTGGTAACCAGTCTTGACTTTGAGCGGCTGTTATCTGCCACCGGGCCGCACGAAGGCGAGATCAGGCGACCTTCCGACGGTAAACATCCGCATAAAATAGCCTGGATCCACTGCGTCGGCTCCAGACAGGTCAGGCCGGGGGGCAACAGCTATTGCTCTTCGGTGTGCTGTACCTATACCCAGAAGCAGGTGATCTTGGCCAAAGACCATAACGCTGAGATTGAGGCTACGGTCTTCCACAACGATATCCGGTCATATGGCAAGGATTTCGAACGATTCTACCAGAGAGCGGCGAACCTTCCCGGGGTTCGATTCATCAGAAGCTATGTGTCGATAGGAAAAGAAATACCGGGAAGCAAGAATGTTACGATAAGATACTCCACTACCGGGGACGGCGTAAAGGAAGAAGAATTCGACCTGGTAGTGCTGTCCGTTGGATTGAATCCGCCGGCTGATGCGCGGGACCTGGCAACCAAGTTCGGTATCGAACTCGAATCTCACGGGTTCTGTAAAACGAATCTTGTGAATCCTATCGAAACCTCTCGGGCGGGAATCTTTGTCAGCGGCGCCTTCCAGGGACCCACGGACATTCCCGAGTCGGTTGTGACCGCCAGCGGAGCCGACGCCCTTTGTAGTCAATTCCTCGCATACCGGCGCGGGAAGCTGGACAGAGACAGGATCTATCCACCGGAAAAGGATGTCTCAGCGGAAGAACCCAGGGTGGGGGTCTTCGTGTGCCGTTGCGGAGCCAATATCGGCAGGGTCGTAGACGTCCCTTCGGTCGTCCAGTATGCCTGCAGCTTGAAAAATATCGCCCATGCGGAAGAGAGCACCTTTGCATGCGCTGCCGATACTGCCCAGAAAATAGCGGAGACGATCCGGGAAAAAGGGCTCAACCGTGTGGTCATCGCCGCCTGCACGCCCAGGACGCACGAGCCGCTGTTCCGGGACACGCTTCGTGAAGCGGGAATCAATCCCTATTACTTCGATATGGCGAATATCAGGGAACATTGCTCCTGGGTCCACTCGCGAGAAAAGGAAGACGCCACCCAGAAGGCAAAGGATATCGTTCGGATGTCGGCAGCTCGAGTCTCCAGGCTGGAGGCTTTGCAGGAATTTAAGCTGCCGGTCGACAGAAGGGCGTTGGTCGTTGGCGGAGGCCTCGCCGGAATGACCAGTGCTCTGAGCCTGGCTGAGCAGGGATTTGAAGTTTACCTGGTGGAAAAGGACAAGGATCTAGGCGGGATCGCTCGAAGGATTCATTACACGCTGGAAGGGATGGACGTTCAAGCACATTTGCGCGACCTGATCGGCAAAGTCTACCGACACCCCTCGATCCATGTATCTACCGACTGCACCATCACGGAGGCTTCCGGTTTTGTGGGGAATTTCATAACCAAAGTGACGTCTGAAGGATGGGTTCGGGAAATCCGCCACGGAATCACCATCATCGCCACCGGTGCCGAAGAGTATAAGCCCACCGAATACCTTTATGGGCAAGATGACAGGGTATTGACCCAGCTGGAGTTGGAGGAGCGGATCGCCAAGGGCGAGGAAAAGGTCATGAGCTCCCAGGGTATGGTGATGATCCAATGTGTGGGTTGCAGACAGGAAGACAGAAACTATTGCAGCCGCGTCTGTTGCGATCAGGCTATAAAAAACGCGTTGAAACTGAAAGAGATAAACCCCGGGATCAATATCCACATTCTCTTTCGCGACATGAGAACCTATGGGTTTAAGGAGGACTATTACCGGGAAGCGTCAAGTAAAGCGATAAGGTTCATCCGCTATGAGCCGGATGACAAACCCCGGGTGGAAGCCGTTGAAGAGGATGGCAAGCCGGTATTACGGGTTACCGCGACCGATCCTATTTTGGGCCAAAAACTTGCGATCGATACCGACTCCGTCGTTCTGGCCGCCGCCGTTATTCCTGCGGCGACAAGTCATGAAGTATCCAAATTATTCAAAATCCCGTTCAACCTGGATGGCTTCTTCCAGGAAGCCCATGTGAAGTTAAGACCGGTTGACTCTGCCGCGGACGGCGTTTTCCTGTGCGGCACAGCGCACTATCCCAAGCATATATCGGAAACGATCAGCCAGGCGTATGCGGCTGCCGGCCGGGCTGCAACGATTCTCACGAAGGATTCAGTCGTAGCTTCCGGCGCTATCTGCGAGGTCAATGAGGCCGCGTGCGTATCGTGTGGCGGATGCATCTCCGTTTGCACCTATGACGCGATAGACTTCCATGAGACCCCAATAGGCAAGAAGGCCAGGGTGAATCCCATTCTCTGTAAAGGAGACGGCCTCTGCAGCTCCAGGTGTCCAACGGCGGCCATTTCTCTGAAACATTTTACCAATGAGGAGATCTTTGCCCAGATCGACGCGGCGTTTCCAGTCTCGCTAGAAACTCCGCTCATAGACAATGCAGGGATGGCTGCCGCAGGAGTGAATTGAGATGGCTGCAGGGTACAAGTTCAAGCCGAGGATCCTAGGGTTTTTATGCAACTGGTGTTGCTACGCAGGGGCGGACCTCGCCGGAGTTTCCCGTTATCAATATCCCGCGAACATAAGGATCATCAGGTTGATGTGCTCCGGCAGAGTCGACCTAGAATTTATCCTTCGAGCTTTCTCAAACGGACTGGACGGCGTGTTTATGGGCGGTTGCTGGCCTGGTGAATGCCATTACATCACCGAAGGGAACTACGGCGCGTTAAGCATGATGCATATATGTAAGAAACTACTGGCACAGATAGGGGTGAACCCGGAGAGGTTGAGGCTTGACTGGGTATCCGCCTCTCAAGGTACCCGTTTCGCCGCAGTCATGAATGACTTTTCCGGCAAGCTGGAGGAGTTGGGACCTCTCGGCAAAGGCGAAGGAATAGATAAAAACGGATTGAAGCTGAAACTTGAAGCCGCTACGAACTTGGTCCCCTACATCAAGCTGGTGGAGAGGGAGAGGCTCAGAGTGCGTTTCGACACGGAAGAGGAGTACAACAAGTTTTTCTCCAGCGACGAGGTAAACAAATTATTTCACGAATTGATTGTCGACAAACTGGCGATCAGCCAAATTCTGTTGCTCCTGCGGGAAAGACCGCTCTCCGCTGGAGAAATCTCCGAGGTCCTAGGAGTAGACCCGTCTGAAATATCAACTCACCTTAACGCCTCAGCCCGGCAGGGGTTGATCGAATTCGATGAAAGGCAAAAGCGCTTTGTTTCGGTTTAAGCCGAGAACTCCCTAATGTGGTTCAATAGTTCAAGCGTTCAAAAGTTCAAGGTTTCAAACACAACAACACTTGAAGTCGACGTTGAACCTTTGAACCTGGAACCTTGAACCAAAAGCTTAGGACAGCATGTATGGATAACGGTACGATCGACAGGATTCTAGATAAGTATCCGCACGATCCCAGCTCGCTCATTCAGGTATTGCTGGAAATTCAGAGCGAACATCGCTGGCTGCCGAAGCAAGCATTGGCGAAGGTCAGCGAAAGATTGAAGGTCCCGCTAAACCGGATACAGCATATCACTACCTTCTATAAAGCTTTCAGTGTGGTTCCCAAGGGGCGTCATCAAATTCACGTATGTACGGGCACTGCGTGTCATGTTCGCGGCGCGCGACGTGTCCTGGAAGTGGTTCAAGATGTCACCGGCCTCAAACCCGGCCTGACGGACCGGGATTTCAAGTTCAGCCTGGAGACTGTTAACTGCGTCGGCTGCTGCGCTTTAGGGCCGGTGATGGTCATCGATGGAGAACATCATGGCAAGTTGGCACCGGCCAAGTCAAAAGATGTGTTGAAAAACTATGAGTAAGGAAAGGTTATGCCAAGGATAAATTCACCTGCTGAATTGGAGGAATTCAGGAGGGACATCATATCAAAGAGAGGTCCGAATAAGCCTTGCATTGCGGTATGCACTGGAACAGGATGCCTCGCTCTTGGCGCAGCAAAGGTAGTCGCCCCCTTTAAAGAGGAGATTAAGAAACAGGGACTGGAAACTAAAGTGGATGTCAGGGAAACAGGCTGCCCCGGCTTCTGTGAGAGAGGCCCCCTAACTGTGATTTATCCTGAGGAGATCTGTTATCTCCAGGTGCAGCCGGGCGATGCAGAAGAGATCGTTTCTCAGACCATACTTGCCAAGAAGGTGATCGATAGGTTGCTTTATGTCGATCCCACAACCAGTGAGAAGATAGCCCATGAATCTGAAATACCATTCTATAGGAAACAGAAGCGGCTTCTTATCGGCAACAATATTAAGGTTGATCCCAAAAGCATCGATGACTATCTCGCGGTGGGCGGTTATGCCGCTCTGGTGAAGGCGCTTTTTCACCAGACTCCGGAGCAGGTCATAGAGATGGTGAAACAGTCCAAGTTGAGAGGGAGGGGAGGCGCCGGTTTTCCTACCGGCTTAAAGTGGGAATTTGCGCGCAAGAGTCTCGATAAGACAAAGTATGTGATTGTCAACGCCGATGAGGGAGACCCGGGCGCTTTTATGGATAGGGCCGTACTCGAAGGGAACCCGTTCTCAGTCCTCGAAGGGTTGACCATCGGAGCTTATGCCATGGGCGCCCACGAGGGCTATGTTTACGTTCGTCAGGAATACCCTCTGGCAGTCGAAAACGTGACCCTCGCCATCAAGAAGGCTGAGGCGCATGGTTTTCTCGGCAAAAACATTCTCGGCTCGGGTTTCGATTTCACTGTCAAAGTGCACCGGGGAGCCGGCGCTTTTGTTTGCGGCGAGGAAACGGCGCTGCTCGCATCTCTTGAGGGCAAGCCGGGTGAGCCGAGGGCGCGGCCGCCCTATCCGGCCGTGCAAGGGCTGAACGGCAAGCCGTCGAACATAAATAATGTGGAAACTTGGGCCACGATTCCTTTGATCCTTAACAAGGGGCCCGAGCATTTCGCCTCGATAGGCACGGAGGGGAGCAAGGGAACCAAGATATTCTCGTTGGTTGGTAAGGTGAACAATACCGGCCTCGTGGAAGTCCCCATGGGCATTACCCTGAGAGATATTATCTATGAGGTAGGCGGCGGCATCCCCGGAGGCAAGAAGTTCAAGGCGGTCCAGACGGGTGGTCCGTCAGGAGGATGCATTCCTGCGCAGTACCTAGACACGGAAGTCGACTTCGACGAACTGCCCAAAGTCGGCGCCATCATGGGCTCGGGCGGCATGATCGTGATGGATGAAGACACCTGTATGGTCGATGTCGCGAAGTATTTTCTCAAGTTCCTGTCCCTTGAATCGTGCGGCAAATGCTCGCCATGCCGTGAGGGCATTAGGCAGATGCTCAAGATTCTGACCAGGATCAGTGAGGGAAAGGGAAGGGAGAGCGACATCGGGCTTCTCACGGAGCTGGCCGAATCGACAAAAGCTGCCTCGCTCTGTGCCTTGGGCGGAACCGCCCCCAACCCGGTGCTCTCGACGCTGAAATACTTTCGCCATGAATACGAGGACCACATCCTCCATAAGCGATGCCCGGCTGGAGTATGCGTAGAGCTTTACAAAGCCAAGTGCACCAATGCCTGCCCCATTGGCCAAGATGTCCCGGGTTACCTCTCGCTGGTAGCAGAGGGCCGCTACGAGGAGGCGGTCTCGCTCATCTATCAGACCAACCCCCTCCCGGGGGTCTGTGGCCGGGTCTGCACCCATCCCTGCACGGACGTCTGCCTGCGGGCGGAAACCGATGAACCAGTGAACATTACCAAGATCAAGCGATTTGCCGTCGACATGGCCAAAAGACGGGGCTACACCGTAAAGCTCGAGAAAGGTGAGCCAAAGGAAGAAAAGATCGCCGTCATCGGCGGGGGGCCGGGCGGGCTGGCCGCGGCGTACAGTTTGGCGTTGATGGGATATCGACCCACTATCTTTGAGGAACTGCCGGAGCTGGGGGGAATGCTCCGTTACGGCATTCCGCCCTATCGTCTCCCCAGAGATATCCTCGATCAGGAAATCGACTTTCTCATACGCGTGGGCGTTGAAGTCAAAACCAACAACAGGGTGGGACGCGACATCACGCTTGAGCAGCTCCAGAAAGATTATGACGCCATGTTTGTCGCCGTCGGCGCCCACAAGAATCTCCCCATGCGCATCGCCGGCGAGGATTTGCCGGGCGTGAAAGGTGGCGCTGAGTTCCTGAGAGAAGTAGAGCTGGGAATAGCCGCGAATCCTGGGAAACGCGTGGCCGTAATCGGCGGAGGCAATACGGCCATGGACATAGCCAGGAGCTGCCGCAGGATGGGGGCTGAAGTCACCATTCTCTACCGGCGTGAAAGAAAAGACATGCCTGCCTCCGAAGAGGAGATCGCGGACGCGCTCGCGGAGGGCATCGGACTCAAGGAGCTTGTGGCGCCGAAATCCATCAGGAAGAGCGACACCGGCTTGGCCCTCGAGATGGAGCTGTGCGAGCTGAAAGATTTCGACCGCAGCGGCCGCCGTAGGCCAGTGCCCATCGCGGGGGCCGTGATCACCCAGGAATATGACACCATCTTCTCCGCCATCGGGCAGGCCTCCGATCTCGAGTTCGCCGGATCGATCGAGACCAAAGGGGACACCATCGTGGTAGACCGTCATCGCCTGCTGACCAGTCTTCCCGGAGTCTTTGCCGGCGGCGATGCCGTGATCGGCCCGGCGCGGGTCGTCGATGCCCTGGCGCACGGGAAAAAAGCCGCGGTTGAGATCGACAGATACCTGGCCAAGAAAGCGGGACGCGAGCCCCACGCGGAAACTTTGGAAAAGATCCAAGTGACGATGACGCTGCCCAAGGAAGTGATCGAAACACCGATGGCGGAGATTCCCAAGCTCGACCCCGAAGAGCGTATCAAGGACTTCACCGCGGAGGTGGAGCTTGGATTCGATGAGGAGACGGCCAAGAAGGAATGCGGGCGCTGTCTCAGATGCGATGTGAGCTGGCTAACGGCCCGCGACAAAAGCATCGCGCTCGCCGGCTGAGAAAGAAATAGTATGCGAGAATAAGCTTGCACTATTCACGCTTAGAGAAAAAACGATGACCCTGTATGGATCGAGAGTTAAATGGCAAAGAGCTAAGCGCCAAGAGCAAAGGGTCTTAGAAGCTCCCTGCTCCGTGCTCCATGCTCTATGCTCGAATAAGGAAGATGAGCAAGATCGTTTTACAGATTGACGGAAGGGACGTCGAAGCCGAGCCGGGGATGACCGTTCTGGAGGCGGCCCGCAGCGCGGGAATCAATATCCCGACGGTTTGCCACAACGAGAAGTTGAAACCCTACGGCGCTTGCCGGCTTTGCGTTGTCGAAGTGCCGGGCCGCGGCAAGACCAACCTCGTCGCTTCTTGCCTCTACCCGGCGGAACCGGCTTTGAAGGTAACGACCAAGTCCGAGAACATCGACAAGACTCGCAAGATTCTCATAGAGCAGCTTTTGGCCCACGCTCCGGATGCCGAGATATTACAGAACTTGGCTCAGGAGTACGGCGCCGACAAAGACCGTTTCGAAAAGGAGGCCTCCTTCTGCATCCTTTGCGGTCTGTGCGTGAGATACTGCGCTGAGGTCAAGCAGAACAATGCTGTCGGTTTTTTCGACAGAGGTGTGACTCGGGAGATCCGTTTTGTCCCGGAGGTCGCCGCCAAGGTGTGCTGGGACTGCAAGGAATGCTTTGCGATCTGCCCTACATCATACGCACAGGCAGCCTATTCTTTAACCGAAGCGCTCGCGTTCCCTTCAGCTTCTTCCCAGCGCTCGTCAGCGAAATAGGTAACGCTCCATAATAGGATCAGCTCTTCCGGGATTACTGTGAAAGAGTATTCACCACAGAGACACGGAGTACGCAGAGTTCGGAGTATTTTCTAATCCAAAAACTCTTTTCTCGGCGGTCTCAGCGCCTCCGCGGTGCAATCTCCGAGTCCTTGCACAGAAATAGCGTTGGCCAGGTTCGCCACACAGAAGCCTGAATATCCATAAGATCAAGGGATGAACGACCATGAATACCGTTGATGAAGTTCTCGATTACGCGATCGACCAGGAACAACAGGCCGCCGATTTCTATACAAGCTTTGCCGCGCGCGCCGAAAAAGCCGGTATGAAAAAGATGCTGCTTGAATTCGCGGAAGAGGAAAAACGCCATAAGGAGCGTTTGCTAGCAGCAAAAACCGGCGAGCGCAAGCTGACCCCGGAAAAGGAAGTACTGAATCTCAAGATTTCCGACTACCTGGTCGATGTCGATCCCAGCGACAACATCTCCTACCAAGATGCGATGATCGTTGCGATGAAAAAAGAACGCGCTGCCTTTAAGCTCTATAGCGACATGGCCGAAAAAGTCCCGGATACCAACCTCAAGCAGGTCTTCGTCGGTCTCGCCAAAGAAGAAGCCAAGCACAAGCTGTTCTTCGAAACAGAATACGAAGAACATGTGTTGATGCACAACTGAACAATAGACGATAATTTATCCGGCGCAGCCGCATCTGGCTCAAGGACGTCTCAAGCGAGTGCTCGACGATTGGTGCCCGCCTTTTCCGGGATATCACCTCTATTACCCCTGCCGCCGTCACTCCTCACCGGCATTCGCCTTGCTGGTTGATGCGCTGCGCTACAGGCGTTAGTGTGGCGGGGTCACCTTCGGGTGAAATTCTCAACGAGGAGTTCTTGAAACCGCTGGACCTAACGGCAAACGCGCTCGTGAAAATCTAAAAGCAATAATTTGGTTCTTAGCTGTACCGTGGACAACTCACCCAAGACTTCAAAGTGAGCCCGTTCACACCCCCAACATGACGATACCCTTCCGGCCGCGCTGGTATTTCTTCATCGCGCTCGTCTCCATCACTTTCATCGGGCCGCTCTCGCTCCATCTGTTCATTCCGGCCCTGTCGGCGGTGAAGCAAGGGTTCGGGGTTTCGACCGGCATGGCCCAGCTCACGATGTCGCTCGCGATGCTGTCGATGGCCTTCTTCACGGTCGCGTACGGTGGTTTGTCCGACCGCTTCGGGCGCAAGCGCGTGCTTCTCGGCGGGCTCGTGCTGTTTACCTGCGGCGCGGCCGCCTGCATGGTTGCCGCCAACATGACGATGCTGCTCGCGGGGCGCATACTGCAGGGAGCGGGCGCGGGATGCGGCGTCGTACTCGCGCGCGCCATCGCCCGTGACGTCTATGGCCAGGACCGCGTCGCCCAGGTGATCGCCTATCTCACCGCCGCCTACGTGCTCGGGCCGATGGTGGCGCCGCCGATCGGCGGCCAGCTGACCGCCCTCTTCGGTTGGCGTGCGCTGTTCGTGTTCGCGTCGGCAGTCGGGTTGTTGGTGATCCTCGCGGTGATCTTCGGCGTGCCGGAAACCCGAGTTCGCAGTGCCGCGCTGCCCCAAGGCGTATTCGCCGGCTACAAATCGCTGCTCCGGCGCCCGCGTTTCGTCGGCTTCATGCTGCAGCCCGGACTGCTGTCCGCGGCCTTCTACACCCAGGCGACCGCGGTCTCGTTCCTCGCGGCTGAGCATCTCGGCGCCGATGCCGCCAAGATCGGTTTGTGGTTCTTCGCCTTCCCGATAGGCTTCATGTCCGGGAGTTTCATCTCGGGCCGCATCGGCGCTAACCGTTCGATCGAATTCATGACCATCCTGGGCGGTCTCGTAGGTATCGCCAGTGGCGCGCTGCTCGTCGGCTGGCTCTATTTCGGCGGCGTCTCGATGGCCGCGCTCTACATCCCGGGTATCTTCGTCAGCCTCGCCCAGGGTCTCTCCATGCCCTACGCTCAGGCCGGTGCGATGGCCGTCGACCCCGAGCTTGCCGGCTCGGCGTCGGGCGCGGTGGTGTTCTCGCAGTTTTTCTGGCCGGCCGCGCTGCAGCAGCTCACTGGGATGCTCGCGGACGGGACCTGGGTGCCGATGGCGGCGGTGCAGTGCGTCGCAGTATCGGGAGCTCTGCTCGCCGGCTGGATGGCGGCGCGGGCTAAGGACTAACGTTCAAAGACACGAAATCTTTGGCGAGTCACTCAATTTAGCTTCGGAGTCGAAACCTCGCCGCTTGCGACTAGCCAAAAGCAGCTTGGGTTGCGTGCCGCTTATCGTGTATAAGATAAAGAATAAA
>JAUYJC010000608.1 GCA_030688735.1 Deltaproteobacteria bacterium | reverse complement strand
ATCATAGAGGGACGCAGCGTCGCGTGCGCGCTCGTCGCCTTCCATGTGTCCGTTCTTATTCGAGATTGCCCAACCGGTTATTCCTTCGATGCAGCCTTCGATCCACCAGCCGTCGAGGATGCTCAAGCTGGGGACGCCGTTGAGAGCGGCCTTCATGCCACTTGTCCCGGAAGCTTCCAGCGGCGGCTGCGGCGTATTGAGCCAGACATCGATGCCCGCCGTCAGGATTTTCCCCAGGTTCAAGTCGTAATTTTCGAGATAGGCGATCTTAACGTCGTTATGCAGCGCGGCGATGCCGCCGAAGATGTTATGGATCACTTCTTTCCCCGCCTGGTCCTGGGGATGGGCTTTGCCGGCGAAAACGACCTGAAAAGGGCCGGTGCCGGCGGCGATCCTGCGCAATCGATCGATATCCGTAAAAAGCAAATCGGCCCGCTTGTACGTGGCGGCGCGCCGGGCGAAACCCAGGGTGAGCACCTCCACGTTCATGGCCACCCCCGTCTGTTTTTTTACCGTGGCGAGCAGCGAGGTTTTGGTCACCGCGTGGGCTTTCCAAATCTCGCGCCGGGGGATGCTGAGGGCGTAGCGCAAACTGAAATTATCCTGTCTCCAGCCGGGAATGTAATGGTTAAACAGCTCCTGAAACGGCTCGGAAATCCAGGTCGCTCCATGCACCCCGTTGGTAATCTCGTCGATGTTGTAGCCGCTGAACATGAGCCGGGAAACTTCTCCATGTTTTTTCGCCACGCCGTTGATGTAATGGCTTACGTTGAGCGCCAGGTGCGTCATGTTCAGCACGCCGGCGAGACCGAAAATATCACGCAGCTCCACGATGTCTCGACGGCCGAGCACCCGAGCCACCAGGTCGAGCGGATACTTGTCGTGCCCAGCCGGCACCGGCGTGTGCGTAGTGAAGATGCATTTTGTTCTTATGGCTTCCAGATCTTTACTCGTGATGTTCGATCGCTTGGCGCCACGCGCCTGCTCGTCGAGGAGTTCGAGGGCGATCAGGCTCGAGTGTCCTTCGTTCATATGGAAACGCTCGATGTCGCGGTAACCGAGCGCGCGCATGACCCTGATCCCCCCGATGCCCAAGATGATCTCTTGGCACAGCCGGTAGTACTGATCGCCGCCGTAAAGGTAATGTGTCAGAGTTCGGTCGTAGTCGGAGTTGCCGGGCAGATCGCTGTCGAGGAGAAAGACCGGAACGCGGAAGTTTCCCTCGCCCCTCACTTCGAAGCGCCAGCAGCGCAGTTGGACGGTTCGCCCGTCGATCGAGACAGTGGCGCGTTCTGACATCTCGGAAACAAAACGCTCCACGAGCCACTCTTCGGGCGTTTCACTCTGCCATCCATTCGTGTCCAGGGTCTGATGAAAATAGCCCTTGCGGTGCGCCAGCGTGATGCCGACCATGGGAACCCTGAGGTCGGCGGCGGCGCGAATCGTATCGCCCGCCAGCACACCGAGGCCGCCGCTGTAGGTCGGTATTTCCGCCTGCAGCGCGATTTCCATGGAAAAATAAGCGATGACCTTCGTGCCGTCCAAATTTACCCTCTTTGACGATGTTTTGTCCTAGCGTCGTGCCCCGCCAAATTGTGTAATCCGCTGGCTCCTTATTCAACCGTCGCGTTCTCCATATTATAGACCGTCGGCTCAACAGAAGATATCGGCAAAAGTTCAAAATTGTTAATGCCATCCTCATTCTCTTACCCCGGCAACCGCCGATAGACCGGGCAAAGGGCGGCTGCAAGGCGGTATTGCACCCATCGAACGGCTTGAACGATTTGACCTTTTCAATTTGGGCGATCCTGCCGCTTGCCAAGGTGCCCCCACTTATATAACACTTCAGTGCAGTTTGCATGGCACGCTCGACCCTGGTGGACATGAACATGGAAAAACAGCCGCATCGGTACCCGGCCTTCTCGGCAATCGCCGCGCTCGTTTGTGGGATGATTCTCACCGCGAACGCCGCCGCGCAGGGGATGGAGAGGGCGAAAACGCAAACGGTTACTTTGGGACTCGTCTCAGAGATACATCGGGCGCAAATCGAGGAACATTTTCGAGATTTTGTGCGCTACGTCGGGGGAAAACTCTCTACGTTGCCGGATTTCGAAGGCAAGATCATGATCGCGCCGTCGGCGTTTCAGCTTGCCAGGCTTATTGAGCAGAAAAAGGTCGATTTTTACATGGAGAGTCCGTATCCGACCTATCTCATCAACGACATGCACGGCGCCGCGAAATTGCTGTTGAGACGCTGGAAAAGCGGCATGGCCGAATATCGCAGTCTAATTTTCACAAAAAACAACGGCGAAGTAAGCCGCCTGGAAGATCTGCGAGGCAAGGTTCTTGTCTTCGAGGACCCGGGTTCGACTTCAGGCCACTTTCTGGCAAAATCTTTTTTGCTCAAAAAGGGATTCAAGTTCGCCGACAAGAGCCGGTTCGATCCTCATGGCTCACCGACTGAGGTCGGTTATGTCTTCGCCTCTTCCCAGGAAAAACTCATCGACATGGTGCTCGCGAAACAGGCGGCGGCCGGGGCCTTCAGCGCCGACGACTACGCCAGGCTCGACGAGAAAAAGAAATCGGCCATCACGATCCTCGCGCAAACCGAGCGGGTTCCACGCCATTTTCTTTCCGTCCGAAGGGATTTTGCGCCGCCGCTGGTTGAGCGCCTCGAGAAGATATTGCTCTCAATGCATGAAAACGAGCAGGGGCGGAGAATCTTAAAGAACACCGACGACACCACCAAGTTCGACCTTCTGCCGGAAGGGGAGGCCGCGATGCGCCGAAGGCTTGGGGAAATTTTTCACCCTGCTGGGAAGCACTAGCTGGCTGGGCCTGGAACTCTGGCGTTGCCGCGGCGATATCCAGAACCTCGAATTATTGAACAACGGCTATTCTGGGTTTCCTGTGAAGAAGCATTCACTACAGAGGCGCAGAGTTCGCAGAGGGTTTGTTCAAGAGGCTATCTTTGTTCGAATTTCTCCGCGCCCTCCGCGCCTCGGCGGTGCACTCTCCGAGCCCCGCTTCAGAGGGAAGCCTGAACACCCTAAACAACCCTCGACTGTAAGCCGAAGGTTGTTTAATGAAACGGCACGTGGTCGGGGAGGATGGAAGATGCGGGATTGCCGCTACTTGATGATTCCTTTGGCGCGAAGATCGCTGAGATCGGCCGCAGTTAAATCCAAGAGGCCGCCGAGCACTTCGTCGGTGTGCTGGCCGATGGCGGGCGCGTCGTTCCGGATGCTCGCGGGCGTTTTCGACAGATGAATCCAGGGCGCGAGCAACGTCGTGGGACCGGCGGTGGGATGATCGCGC
>JAUYJC010000607.1 GCA_030688735.1 Deltaproteobacteria bacterium | reverse complement strand
CCGTTGATCTTTGTCTCGGCGCAGGACGCCAAGGCGCGACAGATTCGTGACGGCGATGTGGTGGAAGCGCGCAACGACGTCTCGTCTTTTCAGGTAATGGCGGCGGTTTCTCCGGCAATCATGCCGGGGCAAGTCGTCATGTACCACGCCTGGGAGAATCATCAATTCAACGGCTGGCGCCATTTTAAGAACGTGATGGCATCTCCGCTCAATCCGTTGGAGCTTGCCGGCGGGTATTATCACGTGCAGCCCACCTCGGACACTTTCTACCCAGGCTACAGCGACCGCGAGACAAGAGTAGAATTGACAAAGGTGGAAACGTGACGCTGGTTGTACCGACAACGTTCGAGCCGGAGTTTCTTGAAAAGCTGAGCGGCTTTCCCGTGAGCGCGCTTTACGGCTCGCTTTCGGAGGAGCCGGGCGGCCGGGCGAAAAAATGGCTCCCCGCGGCTGGCGCCGAGCAGATCGCGGGACATATCGACCAGGCGCGCGCCCGCGGCATCGATTTTTTCTACACGCTCAACGGCTCCTGCGGCGCCAACCGCGAGTTCACCGCCGAGGGGCAGAAATGGCTGGCGGAAAGATTAGGTTGGCTCGTGGAAGTGGGGGCGGCGGGCGTGGTGGCGACCAATCCCTCGGTCATCGAGATGGTGAAGCGGCGTTACCCGGAGCTGCGCGTAACGGTCTCAAGCATCGTCAACATCGACAGCGTCGATAAGGCGCTTTTTTATCAGCAGCTCGGCGTCGATACGATCTATCTTCCGGAATATCTCGGACGCGAGTTCCGCTTGCTGCGCGCGCTGCGCAAAAAGGTGAAATGCGAGCTGGTGCTGCTCGTCAATCTGGGATGCCTCGTTCATTGTCCGCTGCGCGATTACCACGCCAACTTCGTCAGCCACTCCTCGGAATGTCTCGACCGCGGCTGTTACTTCGACTACTCGCTGGCGAAATGCACGCAGATCAAGTCGCAGAGCCCGGTGGAGCTGATGAAAGCGCCCTGGATTCGCCCCGAAGATCTCAGCCGCTATGAGGCCATAGGTTTCACCCACTTCAAGCTCGCCGGGCGGGAAAAGGGCAGCGAGTGGATTTTGCGCGCCGTCGCCGCCTACACGGCGAGAGAATATCGCGGCCCGCTCAACGACCTGATCATCGGCTTCGACGGCATCGAGCCCTTCGGCAAGTTTCCGGTCTCCCTGGACAACACTCGGCTCAACGGTTTTATCGATTTTTTTCAGAAAAAAGATTGCCGGCAGGGTTGCGACCGCTGCGACCACTGCGAGGAGTGGTTGGCGCGCGCCGTCTCGATCGACTGCAATCCCAAGCCCTATGGTGAAAGCATCGATCGGGTCGTGCGCAGGTTCACCTCCGGCAGCTTCAAGGCGCCTTTGACCAGGGCGGTGTAGGACCGACGAGCGCGCGTAAGGCAGAGTGAAATCGAGGAGACGACCTGTGGCCACGTTGACATTAGATTTGACCGGGTTGACGGCGGCCAACGGCTCCGCGCCGCAAGACATCCGTTATAATCTAAAAGCGCTGAGGCAACGATCCTGGCAGTGGGATCGGGTGGTGAAGTCGTCTCATCTCTCCAATTGCTGGTACGGCCGGGCCTGTAATTTTAACGTCTACGTCAAGGACGGCATCGCGCTGCGCGAGGAGCAGGCCGCGAACTATCCGGCGCCCAACGATCCCGACGTGCCGGACCCCAATCCGCGCGGTTGTCAAAAAGGCGCCTGCTACGCGCACCGGATGTACGATCCGACGCGCATCAAGTATCCATTGAAACGGGCCGGCGAGCGCGGCGGCGGACGCTGGCGGCGCGTCAGTTGGGATCAAGCGCTCACGGAGATCTCCGATACGCTACTCGACGTTCTCGCCAGCGACGGGCCGGATACGATCATTCAAGGCGGCGGCACGCGGGTTCACAGCCAGGGCAGCGAGAGCATGGGGCTGAACGCTTTCTTCGAGGCGCTCGGTTCTCCGCTGCCGAGCCAGAACGTCGAGATCGGCGACGATCATCAGGGCGCGGCGGTGACGCTGGGGAAAATCATGTTCGCCGATTCGCCGGAAAACTGGTTTCACGCCGACACGATGTTGGTCTGGGGCGGCAATCCGGCCTACACCAACGTCGCCAACTACCATTACATCGCCGAGGCGCGCTACCACGGCACGCGGGTGGTCGCCATCTCGCCGGATTATAATCCCTCGGCGATCCACGCCGATCTTTGGATTCCGGTGAACGTCGGCAGCGACGCCGCATTGGCGTTAGGCATGGCGCAGGTCATCATCTCGGAAAAACTCTATCGCGAGGAGTTCGTGCGGGAACAGACCGATCTAGCGCTGCTCGTTCGGGCGGACAACGGCAGACTCTTGCGCGAGAAGGACCTGGCAACGGGCGGGCGCGACGACGTGTTTTACCTTTATGACAAAAGCTCGAGCGGTATCGCCGAGGCGCCGAGAAAAACTTTGGCGTTGGGCGATATCGTTCCCGCCCTCGAGGGGGAGTACGAACTGCGCACGGTCTCCGGCCGGGTCAAAGTGCGCCCCGTGTTTGCGCTGCTCAAGGACAAGCTCGATCGAAGTTTTACGCCCGAGCATGCCTCGGCGGTAAGCGGTGTCTCCGCCGCGGTGATCCGGGACTTGGCGCGGGAAATCGCCTTAGCCAAAGGCGTGGTCAACATCACCACGGCCAACTGGGGGAAGTATTATCACGGCGATTTGATCGAGCGCGCGATCATTCTCCTCTTTGCTTTGTGCGGCCACATGGGGCGCAAGGGGGCGAGCTTCAGCGCTTTCCCCGCCCTCACTCCCGATACGGCGATCGGCGCGCTGGAACGCACCGGACACCAGATGCTCGTGTCGGCGGCCGGTGCGGACCCTCGTTACACCGCCTGGAAAGAGGACGGCTACACGACGGAAATGATTCTCTATGAATACAGCAAGCAGGCCGTCGCCAGCGGCGCGTTTAGCTTAACCGGCATGGTTCACTATTTTCACGGCGGTCTGGCCAAGCTCGCCGAGCCGCACAACAATTGGGACGCCGATCTCAAGCGGCCCATCGGCGAATACCTGAGCGAAGCGCTGGCCAAAAGATGGCAAGTCGTCTCCCCGCCGGTCGACAAAGAGCCGCGGGTACTTTTCCAGGTGGGAGGGAATGTTTTTCGCCGCGGCCGCGCCACCGAGCAATTGCTGGCCAATCTGCTGCCGAAATTGAAACTGATGGTGACCGTGGATTGGCGCATGAGCGCCACCGGCTTGTACTCCGATTATATTTTGCCGGCCTGCGGCTGGTACGAGAGGACGTCGAATTTCCTGCTCGGCTGCACCCAATCGCCCTTTATGCAGGTGGTCGATAAGGCGACCGAGCCGCTCTACGAGTCGCAAAGCGATTGGACGATCTTTGTCCGCTTGGCGAAGGCATTGTCGGCGCGGGCGCGCGCGCGCGGCTTCAAAGGGTTCAAGGACAAGGAAGGTAAAGAGCGGGGGCTGGACCGGCTCGAGGAACAAGTCACCTGCGGCGGCATTTACACTGAGGACGATGAAGAAGGATTGGCGCGCGACTCCTTTTTGAACTCGACGAACCGGGAAGAGATGAGCTGGGAAGAATTCAAAAACCGTGGCATCGCCGCTTATACCGGTTTGGGGACGGCGCTGCGCTCCATCGGCAACGCGGGCGACATGGAGGAGGGTGAGCCATTCGTGCCGCTCACCTGGCATGTGCAGAAAAAAGAGCCCTACCCGACTCTGACGCGGCGCATGCAGTTCTACATCGACCATGAGTGGTATCTGGAATTGGACGAGCATCTGCCGACGCACAAGGAGTGTCCGAAAGTGGGCGGGGACTATCCGCTGAGTCTCACCGGCGGGCACGCGCGCTGGAGCATGCACAGCGACTGGGTGGACGATGCGATCCTGCTAAACTTGCAGCGCGGCGAGCCGCTGGCGTTCATTAGCATGGAGGATGCAAAGAGCCGCGGGATCGGCGATGGCGAGTTCGTGGAACTGTACAACGACGTGGCGAGTTTTCGCGTCCAGGTGGCGGTATCGGGTGCGGTTAGGCCGGGGCAGGTGATCATCTATCATGCGTGGGAGAATTATCAATTTGCCGGCTGGCGCCATTTTAAGAACGTTATGGCGGCGCCGCCGAACCCGATTGAGTTCGTCGGCGGCTACGGTCATCTGCGAGCGGATCCGGTGACGTTGAGTCCGGGTGCGAGCGACCGGGGTACAAGGGTCGAGATGAAGCAGGCTCAGACGCATTAGGTCAGCCGTTTAAAAAAAATGGATCTTCCGGGATTGCTGTGAAAGACTATTCACCACAGAGACGCAGAGTTCACAGAGGTTACTCTCTACTCCCCCTTCTCCGCGACCTCAGCGCCTCCGCGGTGCAATTTCCGAGTCCTTGCACTGAAATAGCATTGGCCAGGTTAGCCACACAGAAGCCTGAATATCCAAAAAAAATCATGGCTCGCACGGTCGATCAAAATTGGGAGGATCAAGTTTGGCGACGCTGACATTGGCGTTGGACGCATTAACCGCGTCTAACGGCTCTTTAGATTCCGGCTATAACTTGAGGCTGTTGCGGCAACAGTCGTGGGACTGGGATCGCGTCGTGAAGTCGTCCCATCTCACCAATTGCTGGTACCAGCGGGCGTGCAATTTCAATCTTTACGTCAAAGACGGCGTCGTGCTCAGGGAAGAGCAGGTGGGCAATTATCCGCCGCCCAACGACCCTGAAGCACCCGATCCCAATCCGCGCGGCTGCCAGAAGGGCGCCTGCTATGCGCACCGGATGTACGATCCGACGCGGATCAAGTATCCATTAAAACGGGTCGGCGAACGCGGCGGCCGGCGTTGGCAGCGGGTGAGCTGGGATCAAGCGTTGAGCGAGATCAGCGACGGCATACTCGAAATCCTCGTCACCGAAGGACCGGAGGCGATCGTGCAGGCGGGCGGCACGCGCGTCTACAGTCAGGCGAGCGAGGGGCTTGGCCCCAACGCTTTTTTTGACGCGTTGGGTTCGCCTAGCCCGACTCCCAACGTGGAAATCGGCGATGACCACCAGGGCGCAGCGATTACCATGGGTAAGATCATGTTTGCCGACTCGGCGGACAACTGGCTCTACTCCGACCTGATCCTGGTTTGGGGCGGCAATCCGGCGTATACCAACATTCCCAACTATCACTACATCGCCGCCGCGCGCTATCGGGGCGCGCGCGTGATTGCGATCTCGCCCGATTACAACGCTTCGGCGGTTCATGCCGATCTCTGGATACCGGTAAACGTCGGCTCCGATGCGGCTTTGGCTCTAGCGATGGCCCACACGATTCTTAGCGAAGGGCTATACCAGAAGAGATTCGTCCAGGAGCAAACCGACCTGCCGCTCCTGGTTCGCACCGACAATGGGCTTTTCCTAAGAGAGAAGGATTTCAAGGACGGCGGCCGGGAGGATGTATTTTATTTTTATGATGCAGCCTCCGGAAGGATCGCCGAAGCGCCGCGCAAAAGCTTGGAGCTGAGCGGGAGCGCGCCGGCGCTGGAGGGTTCTTACTCGGTGCAGACTCTTTCCGGAAACGTATCGGTGCGGCCGGTATTCGCGCTGCTGCGCGAGCAGCTGAACGAAAAATTTACGCCGCAGAAGGCGAGCCCGCTTACCGGCGTCTCGGCGCAGATGATCGAGCGGCTGGCACGGGAATTCGCCGGAGCGGCGGGCGTGGTCAACATGCCGACCTCCAATTGGGGCCGCTTCTATCACGGCGATCTGATCGAGCGGGCGATTATTTTGCTCTTCGCTCTGTGCGGCCACATGGGCAGGAAAGGGGCCAGCTATAATGCGTTTCCCGCGCTGACCCCCGATACCGCCCAGGGCGCGCTGGAACGGCACGGGCACGAGACCTTGCAATCGGCCCTGGCCGGCGATCCCCGCTTCGCCGCCTGGAAAGAGGACGGCTACACCAACGAGATGATTCTCTACGAATACACCAAGCAGGCGGTCGCCAACGGCGCTGTTGCGGTCACCTCGCTGCTTCATTATTTTCACGGCGGCCTGTTGGAGGTGAGCAAAAAACACAACAGTTGGGATCCCTGCCTCAAGCGGCCGCTGGCCGACTATGTGAGCGAGTCGCTGGCCAAGGGATGGCAAAATGTCGTTCCGCCGCCCAACAAGCCGCCGCGGGCGCTCTTTCAGATCGGCGGCAATATCTTTCGTCGCGGCCGGGCGACGAACCAGCTTCTTGAGAATCTTTTGCCGAAGCTCAAATTGATGGTCACGGTGGATTGGCGCATGAGCACCACGGCGCTTTATTCAGATTATATACTTCCCACCTGCGGCTGGTACGAGCGCACTTCGACCTCGCTATTGGGCTCGACCCATTCGCCGTTTATGCAGGTCAACGCCAAGGCCGCCGATCCCCTCTATGAGTCGCTCGGCGACTGGGCGATCTTTGTTCGCCTGGCGCGGACTTTGGCGCAGCGCGCCGGTGAGCGAAATACTCCGGCCTACAAAGACAAGGATGGCAAGGAGCGGCGCGTGGACCGTGTGGTAGAGGCGGTTACCTGCGGCGGGATTTACGACGAAGACGACGACGAGGGCGTGGCCCGGGACGCCTTCGTGAATTGCGGCAATGTCGAGCCGATCGGTTGGGAAGCCTTCAAAGAAAACGGCATCGCTCCCTATACCAGCGTCGGCTCCGGCGTGCGCTGCCTGGGCAACGCTTGCGAGATTAAGGCGGGCGAGCCGGTGGTTCCTCTCACTTGGCATATCGACGGCAAGGAGCCCTATCCAACGCTCACGCGGCGCATGCAATTCTATATCGACCATGAGTGGTATCGGGAGCTGGACGAGCAGCTGCCGACGCATAAAGACTGCCCGATGGCCGGAGGAGACTATCCGCTGCAACTGACCGGCGGCCATGCCCGTTGGAGCGTGCACAGCGACTGGGTGGATGACTCTGTCATGCTGGCGCTCCAGCGCGGCGAGCCTGCGTTTTTTTTAAGCCCGCAGGATGCCGAGCGGCGCGGGGTGCGGGACGGCGACCTGGTGGCCGTGTACAACGATGTCGGCGATTTTCGGGTCCGGCTTACAGTGTCGTCCGCGGTCAGGCCCGGCCAGGCGATCATGTATCACTCGTGGGAGAATTATCAGTTCGACGGCTGGCGCCATTTCAAGAGCGTCATGGCGTCGCCGCTCAATCCCATCGAAATGGTTGGGGGCTACGGCCACATCCGGCCCGACGTGGTGAGCATGGGCCCGGGTCCGAACGACCGCGGCACCCGCGTGGAAGTGAAAAAGGCGGCATAGCGAGAGATTTTCAGAGAGATTTAGGACGCAAACAGGAGAGGTGCGTTTCCAGAATTGATGTCACTCTGGGGGATTGTGAAAACCTCCTCGCCTTCAGGCGAAGAGTATGTACGTCATGCCCGCCCTTCGGCTACGCTCAGGACAAGCTCCAGCGGGCATCCAGAGTCGTGACGGAGGAGCAAAGGCGAAAAACCTGGATTCCCCCCGTGGAGTAGAGGCCTGGTACTCCACGGGGCGGGAAAGACGGAAGGGGACGGCGATTTCATGGCGACATTGAGATTAAGCCTGGAGGGGTTGACCGGAGCGGACAGCGTTTCGTCGGCGCAGTCCGGTTACGACCTCAAAGCGTTGCGGCGACAGTCGTGGGACTGGGACCGCGTCGTGAAGTCCTCCCATCTGACCAATTGCTGGTATCAGAAAGCTTGCAACTTCAACCTCTTCGTCAAAGACGGAGTCGTGCTGAGAGAGGAGCAGGTGGGCAACTACCCGGCGCCGAACGATCCCGCAGTTCCTGATCCCAATCCCCGGGGTTGTCAGAAAGGCGCCTGCTACGTTCACCGCATGTATGACCCCGCGCGGGTCAAGTACCCTCTCAAACGCGTTGGCTCTCGTGGCGAGAGACGCTGGCAGCGCGTGAGCTGGGACCAGGCGCTGACGGAGATCGCCGATGCGGTCATCGATACTGTGACCACCGACGGGCCGGAGACTATCATTCAGGGCGGCGGCACCCGGGTTCACAGCCTGGGGACCGATGGCACCGGAGCGAACACCTTCTTTGAGGCTCTGGGTTCCCCCCTTCCAAGCCAGAACGTGGAGATCGGCGACGGTCACCAGGGGGCTGCTATTACGGTCGGGAAGATCATGTTTGCGGACTCACCGGAAAACTGGTTTTACGCCGATACGATCCTGGTCTGGGGCGGCAATCCTGCCTACACCAACATCCCAAACTATCACTACATCGCAGAGGCGCGCTACAACGGCGCGCGGGTTATCGCTATCGCGCCGGATTACAACGCCTCGGCGATCCATGCGGACCTTTGGGTGCCCGTGAAGATCGGCACGGATGCGGCGCTGGCACTGAGCATGGCGCAGGTCATCATCCGGGAGCGGCTTTACCGCGAGGAGTTTGTCCGCGAGCAGACGGATATGCCCCTTTTAGTGCGCGCGGATAACGGCAAGCTCTTGCGCGAGAAGGATCTCAAAGCGGGCGGCCGGGAGGATGCCTTCTATTTTTATGACGAGGTATCCGGGCGAATCACGGAGACCCCGCGCAAGAGCCTTGCCCTAAATGGAATAGTGCCTGCGCTCGAGGGCGAATACGAAGCGCAAACTCTTTCCGGCAAAGTCAAAGTGCGCCCAGTCTTCGAGCTGCTCCGGCGCCAACTGAATGAGTGCTACACTCCGGAGAAGGCAGCGACCATCACGGGTGTGCCCGCTTCTCAGATCGAGCGGTTGGCGCGGGAGATGGCTAGGGCCGGAGGCGTGGTCAATATCACCACTTCGAACTGGGGCAAGTTCTATCATGGCGACCTTATTGAGCGGGCGATCATTTTAGTTTTTGCCCTGTGCGGGCACATGGGGCGGAAAGGCGCCACCTTTAACGCCTTTCCCGCCTTGACGCCTGACACCGCGTTGGGCGCGCTCGAGCGCCATGGCCACCAGATGCTTCTTGCCGCCTCATCGAGTGATCCCCGGTACGCCGCGTGGAAAGAGGACGGCTATACCACGGAGATGATTCTCTACGAGTATACGAAGCAGGCCGTCGCCAGCGGGGCGGTCGGATTGACCGCAATGGTGCAGTATATTCACGGCGGGCTTTTGGACTTGACGGAGCGGCACAAGGGCTGGGACCCTCATTTAAAGCGGCCCGTGAACGACTATGTCAAAGAATCTTTAACCAAGAGCTGGCAGGTGGTGGTGCCATCGGCGCAAAAAGAGCCCCGGTTGCTCTTTCAAGTTGGCGGGAATGTCTTGCGCCGGGGCCGCGCGACCGATCAGCTCCTAAAGACTCTGCTGCCGAAATTGAAGCTCATTGTGACTGTGGACTGGCGCATGAGCACGACCGGGCTCTACTCCGACTATATCTTGCCTACCTGCGGATGGTACGAACGCACCGCCACCTCCATGCTGGGCTCGAGCCAGTCGCCTTTCATTCAAGTCTATGACAAGGCGGCCGAGCCGCTCTACGAGTCGCTGAGCGATTGGACTATCTTTGTTCGTCTGGCGCGAAAGCTGACGGAGCGAGCCAACGGGCGCGGCATTCTGACCTTCAAAGACAAGGAAGGGAAGGAGAGACGGCTGGACAACCTGGAAGAAAAGGTCACCTCCGGCGGACTGTACAGCGAAGATGACGAAGAGGGATTAGCGCGGGATGCCTTTCTGAACTCCGCGAATTTAGAAAAGATTAGCTGGGAGGAATTTAGGGAGCGGGGCATCGCGGCCTATACAGGCTTAGGGACGGCGATACGATCCCTCGGTAACGCCTGCGACTTGGAGCTCGGGGAACCCCTCGTGCCGCTCACCTGGCACACGCAAAAAAAGGAGCCTTACCCGACACTCACACGGCGGATACAGTTCTACATCGACCATGATTGGTACCTGGAGCTGGATGAGCATTTGCCGACGCACAAGGAGTGCCCGAAGGCCGGCGGAGACTACCCGTTCCAGGTGACTGGAGGGCATGCCCGCTGGAGCATTCATAGCGACTGGGTGGACGACTCGATCATCCTCGGACTTCAAAGGGGCGAGCCGGTTATGTTCATGAGCGCCGAGGATGCGCGGGCCAAGGGAATCAGCGACGGCGACTTCGTCGAGGTTTACAACGATGTCGGGAATTTTCGGATTCAGGCAGTTGTCTCGCCGGCAGTCAGGCCCGGGCAGGTCATCATTTACCACGCTTGGGAAAATTACCAGTTCGACAACTGGCGCCACTTCAAGAGCGCGACGCCTTCCCCGTTAAACCCCATCGAGCTTGTTGGAGGGTACGGCCACATTCGGCCTGATCCTGTGGCCTTTTCGCCTGGGCCCAGCGACCGGGGAACCCGTGTGGAGATAAGGAAGGCGAGTTGAGTCAAGTCAAAATGCAGGTTGTAAAATGTAAATTTTTTTCTGCCTTTTACATTTAAGGAGGGTAGGTTATGGCGACTGATCCTGTATGCAAAAAAGAAGTGGACGAGAACACTCCTAACGTGCTGAAGGCTCAGTTTTGGGGCAAGCGTGTTTACTTTTGCTCCAATGAGTGCCGCATTAACTTTCGGCGCGATCCGCAAAAATATGTGCCCGACAGCGCGGAAGGAAAAGGGCCCGAGTATGACAAGACCAAGACCAACGAAAGCTGGCGCGTGTGAAGAGAGGGGTTGATTCATGAGTCCTGGCCCGAGCCTGCGTCCTAAGGCGCGACGCGCGAGTGTCGTCCGCAAGCTGAAGTCGCTTCACGCCGGCGAAGAGGTGCTGTACACCGGCTGCCGGATCAATTGCGGCGGCAGCCAGTGTGTTCTCAGAGTCCGGCGCAAAAACGGCGTGGTGACCGCCATCGAGCCCGACGATCACTACAATCGCGGCGTCGGCCGCGAGGACCGGGTGATGTCGGACCTCGATCTCGTCAAGAACCGGCTCCAGCTGCGCGGCTGCCCTGAGGGATGGTTATTTCACAAGCTCGCCAGCTCGCCCGAGCGTATCCTGTATCCGTTGAAACGAGTGGAAGGCGCCAAGCGCGGCGAAGCAAAGTTCGAGCGCATCTCCTGGGATGAAGCGCTCGATACGATCGCCGGCAAGATGAAGGACTGCGTAGCGCGCTACGGCCCCT